>JAKADD010000299.1 GCA_021820825.1 Bacillota bacterium | reverse complement strand
GAAGCCCATTTCCGCGTTCGCTGCGCACTGGTTCACACCGGCCACCAGCTCTCTGCCTGCACCCGCAAACGCCTACTCTTCTTCTTCATCGCCGATTCGCGTGTTCATTTGCGATCCATATTACCCCCGCACCCGCCTCCCGTCAAGTGGAGAAGTTCAGACTGCTTCCCGCCCTGCATCGAGGATGGCGTCCTAGGATTGAAGGGCTATTTTGCCTTTTTCAATGACTCAATCGAGACCTCATGTTCACCGTACTTTTGAGATAGTATCTTCAATTCGGTTCGAGTCAACTTGACTTCATCTTCGAGATGTTCGAGCCGACCATTGATTTTTTGAAATTCTTCCCTCATTTCATTGAATCCTTTGTGCACTGCAATCGTCAGGTCATTCACGGTAGCCAGCAACAGTTCCAGCGTTTTGTCAGCCATGTTTTCATTCTCCTTTGGCTTGATTGTAACACGACTCCTTAACGCCTGGAACCACGTATATTTCGCGGAACTACTCTGTGCCGCCTATCAGTATTCTTCCAGTCTTGCTACAATGGTCATACGCGATTATTGACAAAAGATAAGTAACTATTGTATTGTAATCATCGTCAGACCAGACTTACGAATCGTAAGTTAATGCATGGCAGGAAGGCTTAATTCTGATCGCAGATACGATAGGCGGCCCGCGAGAGTGAACTGCGCGGCCAAGGAGGCATTCCAAATGGAATTGAATTTGACAGGGTTTCATCATCTGACCGCCGTCTCGTCACAGATTCGGGAGAATTACCAGTTCTACACAAAGGTCATGGGCATGCGTCTGGTCAAGCGCAGTGTCAACCAGGACGATGTCAGTGCCTACCACCTATTTTACAGCGGCGACAGAAGAGGGGTTCCGGGCAACGACTTGACCTTCTTTGACTGGGATATCCCGAAGAAACAGCGGGGCGGCAATAGCATTATCCGCGCCTATTTGTGTGTGAACGGGCAAAACGCCCTGTCTTGGTGGGCTGATTGGCTTCGTGAGCACGGGATCAAACACGACGGAATAAGCGAATTGGACGGCCGCGCCTCGATTCTTTTTGTGGACCCGGAGGGGCAAAGACTTGCTCTCGTGGACGACGGAGGACATGGAGATCCGCATGAATCATGGGCGCGCAGTTCAGTACCGGCGGCAAATCAGATTCGCGGTCTGGGTCCGATCATGCTGAGCGTGCCGGATCTGCGCCCCACGGATTTGCTGTTGACCAAAACCCTAAACATGCGTCAGACGCGTCACTACGCGCATCCGGAGGACGGTATTGTCCATGTCTACGAAATGGGGTCCGGCGGACCTCATGCAGAACTGCACGTAGCGGAACAATCGGATCTCCCGCCAGAGCGGCTTGGCGCAGGCGGCGTACATCATGTGGCGTTTCGGACTCCAAATGAAGAAGAATATCATGAATGGATACGGCGCATTCAATCCTTTCGCATTCCAAATAGCGGCGAGGTCGACCGCCACTGGTTCCATAGCCTGTACTTTCGGGAACCGAACGGCATCCTGTTCGAAATCGCCACAGATGGTCCTGGATTCGCTGTTGACGAGGATGCGGAAACACTTGGCGAAAAGGTCGTCCTGCCGCCATTTTTGGAGCCGCAGCGCTCCGAAATTGTTGCCAACCTCAAGCCCATTGATTAATGGCTTGATGACTCATTCGATTGTGAGGTAATGTGGGTCATGGACTTTATTCACAAATTTATTCCGTCTACAGCGGATGACAACAAGACAACGCTTGTTCTTTTGCACGGAACAGGCGGAAACGAGGAAGACCTGATCCCCATTGGACAATTTTTAGCGCCGGACGCCGCGCTGTTAGGGATACGGGGTAAAGTTCTGGAAGGCGCTATGCCACGATTCTTTCAACGATTATCCGAAGGGGTGTTTGATGAAGCAGATCTTATTTTCCGTACGCATGAGCTGGCGCGATTCATCGAAGACGCGGCCAAAATGTATGCGCTGAATCCCGAACGGCTCGTGGCTGTCGGTTATTCGAACGGAGCGAACATTGCCGCGAGTCTGTTGCTGCTTGAGCCAACCATTCTGTCTGCGGCGGTGCTGTTTCGTTCCATGCTCCCGCTTAATCCGGAAAAACTCCCTGCTCTTCATGAAAAGCATGTTTTGATGCAGTCGGGAAGACTCGATCCAATTATCCCTGCAAGCAATAGCGAACGGTTGGCTGAATTGCTAAAACAGGCGGGCGCCGAAGTTGCGCTCAACTGGCAAAATACCGGTCACGGGCTGACGAATCCGGAGTTTGTGACGGCGAAAAAGTGGCTGGAAACAGTCTTGTTGTGATGCAGCTAGGCAGACTTTTGCGGGGATTTTTTCCAGAGATACAGCGCCAGAATGGCCGATCCAAGAATCGGCAGACCAAATAGGTTGGCCGCATTCTTGGTTGCATTCCTGGATTTCCATCAAATATTGGTGAGCGGCGACTCCCATACGGCACTTTTTTCGCCAAGACTATACGAATAAAAAATCGAGATTTCTACGTTTTTTGGTAAAATAGATAGGTCAAGCGGACAAGTCAAGTATTGTTCCGATTTCGTTGTATCGCCACCCCCGTCGTGGGGCCATGCGGTTTCGTGCAAGACGCTCTTCGGCGAAAAAAGTAAGAGCGACCGTTGACACGACGGTCGCTCTGTAAAGGCTATTTCGCTGCTCATCGCATAAACGAAGCCGCATGTTCCCGCTTGATTTATACTATACAACTTGATCCGTTTCAATTCAATCCTCGCCGAAAATAGGTGACAGAAAGAGGGACGAAGTATGACAGACTTCTATATTGTCGATGTGTTTACGCAGGGCAAGTATACAGGCAATCAACTGGCGGTATTTTTGAATGGAGAACGCTTTTCGACGGAACAGATGCAGACGCTGGCCCGTGAAACCCACTTTTCCGAAACAACCTTCATCATGGGTCAATCCGCATCGTCCAGTGATTCGGTGCGGTACTCCGTTCGCATTTTTACTCCCGCAGCGGAAATACCGTTCGCTGGCCATCCCACACTCGGCACAGCGTTTGTGATTGCGCAAACGCTCCTCGAAACACCCGCCGCGCGCATCGAATTGGCAATGGAAGCGGGCATAATCCCTGTGGACATCACCTACAACCATGGTCAACCAGACTGGCTGACCATGACCCAGAATCAGCCGATCTTCGGTGCGACGATCGATCACGCCGTCATGGCGGAATGTCTGGACGTTCCCGAGACTGCTCTTGATTCAGGATTCCCGGTGCAAATCGTGTCAACCGGACTCCCCTTTGCCATCGTTGCGATGCGCTCACTGCAAGACGTGCAAAGCTCTTCGGTGCGTATTGACGCGTTACGGCGCTTGCTGAGCCGGTTTCCGGATCTGAACATCCTCGTATTTACGACCGCAACGGTGATGCCCCAGCATGATTTGCACACCCGCGTCTTCGTGCCTGAACTGGGAGTCTCTGAAGATCCGGCGACGGGAAGCGCGACCGGCTGTCTGTGCGCCTATCTGCTGCGCTACGGAATCCCGGGCGAGTCCGTTTTGCGGGCATCGTTTTCCCTGAAGGTGGAACAGGGCTACCAGATCAATCGTCCTTCCCTCCTGCTGATGACAGGCGAACGCGACCACGAGCACTATGACATCAGAGTGGGCGGACGAGTCGAATGGGTCGCCCGCGCTGAGTTGCTGGGTTACTGAGTTGCTGCTTGAAGTTTTGGTTTTATACACATGTTTCAAACGCGATTTTTGCAGGAAATTGCTGATCTGCGTCGAAATAAGACAGCACAGAACAGAGATCTAATGATGTTGGGGTGTTGTCCAATTTGAAACGCATAC
>JAKADD010000298.1 GCA_021820825.1 Bacillota bacterium | reverse complement strand
GTTGGCAATGCCTTCACGCCCTTATTCATTCTGTGCGGGAGAATAATGAACGGCCGTTCCATCCATCACCGTCTCGTATTGACTGGCCACTATATCCCACGTGTAGTGCAGGGATCGTTCAAATGCAGCGCGCTGACGCTTCCTGGTGCGCTCTTTTTGCAGCCACACCTGCGCCACCGCCTTGCTGATTGCGTCCGACGCGGACGACTCGATGATCGCGGCCGTGTCGCCGTCGACAAAATCCCGCAATCCGCCCGCCCGTGTGGAGACGAGCGGGGCGCCTGTGGCCATCGCTTCAAGCGCAACCAGCCCAAATGATTCATTTCTGCTGGGCATGATCACCGCCCCCGCGCTTCGCATGCGGCGCAGTACGGTCTGGTGTGAACACTGGCCGAGGAATCGGACGTGGCTGGATACGTGCAACCGCCTGCTCAACGTATGCAAATATTTTACGTAATTGGATGAGCCGTTCCCGATGATGTCCAGGCGTACGCGGCGCTCCATTTTCTTTAAGTCGGCGATGGCGGCGATAGCTTCCGCCACTCCTTTCTGGCGGACCAATCGTCCGGCAAACAGCAGTTGTTCCTTGCGCCGCAATCCATTCTGTGTGAGGACTGACAGTGGAGCGACTCCATTGGGAACGACATATAGTTTGTTCTGGGCGGCTGGATACTGTTGCAGTAAAACAGCAGCCTGCCATTTGCTGGGCGATATAATGGCGTCCGCCTTTTCCATGAAACGCTTTTGCCGGATTTCCATATGAAGAGATGAATGTTTTGGCTGATTCTCTTTGGATACCAGAGAATGGCACGTGTAGATAATCCGGGCGAAAAATGCGTCGCGCATATCGATTGCCAATTCATCAGCCTGAAGGCTGTGCACATGGATGATGTCTGGCCGTTTGCGCAGGCGGCGCAGGTAGTGCAAGATAGGGCCTGCGTACAGGCGCTGCTGGGTGCGGGAATGATACTCCGATGCGCTTGGGAAGCGAATGATGCGCACCCCCCCTTGTTCCCTGTCGCTGACCTCGCTTCCCCCCCCTCTGGTGATCACGAGCAGTTCATGTCCGCGTGCGTGCAGTGCATTCGACAGTTGCGTTGCGACGATTCCTAATCCGCCAATGATCTCAGGTTCGAATTCATTTGTGAGAACGGCGATCTGCATATACCCCACTCTCTTTCTCCGCAGGCGTTGCTTGCCATTTCGCACACGGTGGCGACACAGCATACGATAATGCGTACGAACGGGTGCGGAAGTCAGACCAACCGAGGTGGCGCTGTCATGACGCCGACAGAAATCACGCTGATTGCCCCCGGCAGCGCGGCGTTGCCGCCGAACTCATCCACGTCAATAGAGATTTATCTATATGATTTATGGCGCACACTCCGCAAACGTGTGGATACGCGTCTATACGGTTGCCGCGAAGTGCTTTCCGGCGGTCCGCACCATCAGCGCAGGACTGTACTGGAAAAGGCGGCGGGGCGCCGCTATGTGACGGCTGTCCTGGAGGATCTGCGCGCATCGTCCAGGACATCTGCGCGGATTGTGCAGGTGGACAACCGTCCTGCCCATGTGCAGCCTGTGCGCTTGCAGATGCCATCCTGCGGACTGGTGCTTGGCCTGCACTCGTTGACTTTTTTGCAGCCGCAACGCATTGGGCTTGCGGCAGCCGCCAGCGCGCTCGGTTCTGTAGACCGGATTGTTGTCAACAGTTCCTATCTGCAAACTGCGCTGCACGACTCATTTTCACGTGTGTCCGCTGATTGCCGGGTCATCTATCCGGGGGTTGACTGTGACTTGTTTCACCCGTGCGTCTCACACCAAGAACGTTTGGCGCGGAGTGAACTGCGCAGGCGTCTCGGTGTGAGACAGGAGATTGCCGTGCTGTTTGTGGGTCGGGTGATTGAACGCAAGGGCGTGGCGATCGCGATCGAAGCGCTGCGCGCGCTCAGGCGGCAATTTGGTGTGCAGGCCGTCCTGTGGGTGGCGGGTCCAGGGCCGCATCAGGGAAGCAGGTATGCGCGGGTCCTGCGGAGACTGGCGAAGGGCGTTCCCGTTCGCCTGCTTGGTATGGTGAAGCGGTCGCGGTTGCCTGATCTCTATCGCGCGTCGGATTTGTTTGTGTGTCCTTCCCAGCAGCCAGAAGCGTTGGGGCTGGTCAATCTGGAGGCGCAGGCTTGCGGACTGCCGGTCGTCGCCAGCAACGATTGGGGAATTCGGGAGAGTGTGGGGGATGGTCAATCCGGTACGCTGGTGTCTTCCTACAAGAGTCCGGTTGCGTTTGCAAAAGCGTTGTCGCAACTGGCGCGCGATCAGGACATGAGGCGGACATATGGAACTGCGGGGGCGCTCTGGATGCGGGAACGGTGGAGTTGGGAACGTTCGGCGGAGGAATACATGCGGATGTACAGCAGAATCCGCTGATCGCCTGGTGATCTCATGAGCCGCTGACTGTCTGCTGATTCCCGGAGCGCCCGAGTGGCTGAATGTTTATACAAATTTTTGAGTGGATATTGACAAACGAGTGGATCAGTCTGTATAGTATTCTCGTGTAATGATATATGACACTTGATGTCATAATACATCCTAAGGAGGAACGAGAATGCTTAATTCAGGGGACATGGCATGGTTGCTGGCATCATCGGCGCTCGTTCTTCTGATGACGCCAGGACTCGCGTTTTTTTACGGCGGACTTGTCCGTAACAAAAACGTTATCACCACGTTGTATCAGGTTTTCGCTGTTGTGCTGATCGTTTCGGTGCAATGGGTTCTGTTCGGCTACAGTCTGGCTTTCGGTCCCGATATCGGGCATGTGATCGGCGGTCTCCAGTGGGTGCTTTTCAATCATGTGGGGAGTGCCCCTGATCCTGCGTATGCGCCGACGATTCCGAATGAACTGTATGGAATCTTCCAAATGATGTTTGCTATCATCACGCCGGCTCTGATCGTCGGTGGGCTTGCCGAACGTGTGAAGTTCTCCTCTTTTCTGCTCTTTATCACGTTATGGGCCACTGTGATCTATGACCCCCTCGCGCATTGGGTGTGGGGAACTGGAGGCTGGCTGCACAACATGGGAATCCTCGACTTTGCAGGGGGCACTGTTGTGCATATCAGCTCTGGGGTGTCAGGCCTCGTCTGCGCCATTTATCTGGGTAAACGGGCCGAGCATGGATCGCCTTCCATCAAGGCGCATAATGTGCCAATGGTGCTGCTCGGTACGGCGCTCTTGTGGTTTGGCTGGTTTGGCTTTAATGCAGGCAGCGCGGTGGCCGCAAACTCGCTGTCCGTGAGCGCGTTTCTGGTGACCAACACGGCGACCGCCGCTTCCGCGCTTGGCTGGATGCTGGTGGAGCGGTGGCGGACCGGACACGCGACACTCGTCGGTGCATGCGCGGGCGCCGTTGCGGGGCTTGTCGCCATCACCCCGGCCTGCGGATTTGTCACTGTGGGTGGATCTCTGATCATCGGATTTCTGGGTGGGATCATCTGTTTCTTTGCCTCCACGCTCCTCAAAGGCCGCTTCGGCTATGACGACGCGCTGGACGCGTTTGGCGGGCATGGAATCGGCGGCACTTGGGGGGCGCTTTCAACGGGGCTCTTCGCCACGGTGGCAATCAATTCTGCGGGGGGCAACGGGTTGTTCTACGGAAACCCGCATCAGCTTCTTGTCCAAGCCATTGGAGTGGGTGCAACATGGGTGTTCGCTGGTCTTGGAACGTATATCCTCCTGGTCGCTGTCAATGCTCTGATGGGGCTCCGGGTAACTCCGGAAGAGGAGAAGATTGGGCTTGATATCGTGCTTCACAATGAGCACGCCTATCCGGAGACACTGACTTGGGATACG
>JAKADD010000008.1 GCA_021820825.1 Bacillota bacterium | reverse complement strand
CCTTGAAGACGACAAGGTAGATCGGTCCGGTGTGGAAGTCCTGTGAGGGATGGAGCAGACGGATACGAATCGGTCGAGGGCTTATCCTACACGAAGAAGAAGGGCTGTACGGTTGTACAGCCGAACACTCATGATTCGCATCTAGTTGTGAAGGAGCCAGACGATATTCGTCTGTAGTGCTTCCTCATTGCGCGGAGGGGTACCAAAGCGGCCAACTGGGGCGGACTGTAAATCCGTTGCGAAAGCTTCGTAGGTTCGAATCCTACCCCCTCCACCAGAGTTGTGGGGAGTAGCCAAGTGGTAAGGCAACGGACTTTGACTCCGTCATTCGTAGGTTCGATCCCTACCTCCCCAGCCAGGCAGTATCGCTCCCATAGCTCAGTTGGCAGAGCGCATCCATGGTAAGGATGAGGTCACCAGTTCGAATCTGGTTGGGAGCTCCAGACATAGCGGGGTGGAGCAGTTGGCAGCTCGTCGGGCTCATAACCCGAAGGTCGCAGGTTCAAGTCCTGCCCCCGCAACCACTCTTTTACCTGCTGGATTTGTTTGTAGGGTTCATTTGAGCGTTTTTACGTAGAATTTTGGGCATTGCCAAGCAGAATTGATGCTTTCGATGGCTCGGTAGCTCAGTCGGTAGAGCAGAGGACTGAAAATCCTCGTGTCGGCGGTTCGATTCCGTCTCGAGCCACCATGTGGCGCCATAGCCAAGTGGTAAGGCCAGGGTCTGCAAAACCCTCATCCCCCGGTTCGAATCCGGGTGGCGCCTCCAGGGCAGTTCAGTTTGCGGGTGTTCGATACTGGGTTCAAAGACCCTTTAGATTTTTGTGATGTTGAGTTTTTTGAGATGCCTGCGCGGGCATTTTTTCTTTGTCTGTCTTTGTCTATCAAGGAAGGCCCGAGAGAAATTTACCGATGCGCATTGCCGCATCCTGTAACACCTCGGCGGGGCGGACAAGTGCAAACCTGGCGTAGCCTTCGCCGTGAGCGCCGAATCCAATGCCGGGAACACAGGCGACAGCCGTCTGTTCCAGCAGTCTCCTGGCAAATTGACGGGAATCCATGCCGTCAGGAATGGGCGCCCACACGAACATGGTTGCAGTCGGCGGCGTCAACTGCCAACCGGACGCGGCCAAAGCAGCGATGAATATATCACGGCGCGTTGTGTACTGGCGGCGCATGGCGGCAATAGACTCTTCGGCATTCATCAGAGCCGCTGCTCCAGCAGCTTGCGTGGCGCGAAAGACGCCATAGTCGATATTGGATTTGACCACCTGTAACGCACTGAGAATATCCCGGTTTCCCGCTGCAAACGCGAGTCGCGGTCCGGCAAAATGAAACGTCTTGGAAAGCGAGTGCAGCTCAATCCCCACCTCAAACGCACCTGGCGTCGCCAGAAACGACGGGGAATGAGCGTCGTCAAACAGGAGTTCAATGTACGCAGCGTCATGAACCACCATGATGTCATGGCGCCTCGCCACATCGACAACTTGAGCAAAAAACTCCTGTTCCGCGATCGTGGTAACGGGATTTCCAGGGTAATTGAGAATCATCATTTTTGCGCTCGCAAGGACAGCGGTCGGCACTTCGGAAAAATCCGGCAGATACCCGCGTTCAGCGAGCAGTGGCAGATGGTAGGGAACGCCGCCGGCCAGATGAACGGAGACCTCGTAAATGGGATAGCCGGGGTCGGGGATGAGTACAATGTCTCCTGGGTTGATCAAAGCAAGGGCCAGGTGGGCCAACCCATCCTGGGCGCCCATCAGTGTGAGAATTTCGTGGACTGGATCCGCGGTTACACCGTAGCGCGCAGACAGAAATATGCTGGCTGCTTCTCTGAATGATCCTGTTCCCTGCGTCGTTGGATAACCAAACGCGTCTGGATGCAAGAGGGCCTGTGAAAATGCCTCTCGCACATGTGGGGCAGGAGGCATGTCGGGTGACCCGATTCCCAGATCAACCACAGGAACTCCACGCTCAGCAAGGCTCCGTTTCACTGCTTCGAGTTCAAAAAATACGGCGGATGATATATGCTTTAAGCGGTCGGCGCGCGTGATCAGGATAGTCCACCTCCTCTATACTACAATGAGACATGATACCATCACTCTATGACAAGCTCAAATTCAGGGAACGAGGTGCCCGTTTTGACAGATGCATCAACCGCATTGCCAGTGGTTGTCATCGGCGGGGGGCCCGCCGGACTGATGGCTGCGATCGGCGTTGCCCGACAAGGGATTCCTGCTGTACTGCTGGAGAAGGGTGATCGTTTGGGAAGGAAACTGCTCATTTCTGGCGGTGGGCGATGCAATGTGACCAATGCGCGAGGCACTGGCCACATTATTGAGAACATTCCTGGCAACGGGAGGTTTCTGTACAGTTCATTGGCGAAATGGTCGAGTGACGATATAATTTCTTTTTTCACAGAGCTCGGAGTAACGCTTAAGGAAGAGGATCGCGGGCGCATGTTCCCGGTAACGGATAAGGCGGCGACCGTGTTAAACGCTTTGGTCAGGGAGCTTTCCGATCTTTCTGTCGATGTCCGGTTGAATTCAGCAGTCAAAGCTCTGGAATTCGAACAGGACTCCGGCGCGTACCGCATGGAACTGCAACAGAACGCTGAAGTCATAAGAGCGGGCGCTGTCGTGGTGGCCTCAGGCGGCTGCTCGGCGCCTGAAACGGGATCGACGGGAGACGGCTATCTGTTTGCACAGAGGTTTGGACACACCCTCGTGTCACCGTATCCGACGTCGGTGCCGCTTGTTTCAAACGATCCTCTTATTACAGAGAAACACCTTCAGGGCCTGTCGCTGCGCGCTATTGTGCTGACTCTTTACGACCCGAGCAATAAGGTCGTGACCCGTGAAGAAGGTGATCTGCTTTTTACCCACTTTGGTCTGTCCGGTCCTGCGGCTCTGCGGGTGAGTCAGTATGCTGTAAAGCTGATGCAAAAGTATCCAGACACTCCGTTAAAACTCGCAATTGACATCATGCCCGCCGTAACTCGCGAACAGTTTGTCGGGAACGTCTGGAAGCAGATCGCGGAGCATCCGCGTCGCAGCTTCAGGACAATCCTGAAAGATGTGGTGGCGGAGCGCCTTGTGGAAGTCGTATGGCGTAGTATGGGGTTTGCTGCAGATCAGATTGCCTCAGAAGTGGGGAAAAGGCAACTGGAGAGCGTGTATGAGTTTCTGAAGGAGTTTCCGGTCGCCATAGCGGGTACTCTTGGACTCGGGAGAGCTACGGTGACGGGGGGCGGGGTCAGTCTGAAAGGGATCGATCCACGAACCATGCAGTCGAAGCTCGCTCCGGGTTTATTTTTCGCTGGTGAAATAATGGATGTGCACGCACATACAGGGGGGTATAATATCACTGTGGCGTTTTCAACGGGTTATGTGGCGGGAGCGGCGGCAGCCGCCTATATGCGGGGGCAGGGGGAGAAAACAAGATGGCAGACAAGATCATGATGGTTGGCATGCCCTTTTTTGGACGGCATGGTGTATTTGCAGAGGAGACCAAACTGGGTCAGAGATTTCTGGTGTCCGTGGAATTGGACTGTGATTTGCGCAGAGCCGGTCAAGCGGACGACCTGGCGCTTACAGTGAACTATGCAGATGTGTATAATATAATTCGAACAGTGGTAGAAGGACCTCCCAAAAAACTGGTAGAGGCGGTTGCCGAGGATATCGCTTCAATTTTGCTCAGGGAATACGCCATGATCGATCGGTTGCATGTTCGCGTCGAGAAGCCAGGCGCTCCGATAGCGGGCGTCTTTGAGACAGTCGGGGTTGAAATCGAACGTTCACGGAATTGACCGGACAGGCTTGGTGAGGAGAGATGAGTGGTGCATTTCATTATTACACACATTGATCATGAGGGGTTAAAATATGGAAGGCAAACGGGTGAGCGAGTCGCGCACATTTATGACGGATCTGGTGTTGCCGCCTGACACGAATTCTCACGGCACCATCTTTGGCGGCCGCGTTATGGCGTATGTGGACAAGATCGCCAGTATTACAGCCATACGCCATTCCCGTATGCTGGTTGTCACCGCGTCCAGTGACAGTTTTGATTTCCTCGCTCCGATTAAACTGGGAGCGGCCGTGCAACTGGAGGCGTTTGTAACGTGGACGCACCACACATCTATGGAGATTTTCTGCAGAATCGAGTCCGAGGATCTGCTGACTGGGGAGAGAACGCTGACAGGAACATCCTATCTGACTTTTGTGGCGCTCGGCGAGGATGGGAAGCCGGCGATGGTGCCGCCGGTTATTCCTGAAACCGAAGAGGAATTGTGGCACTTCAACACTGCGGCCGAGCGACGGGATACACGTCTGAAACGACGCAAAGAACGCATTGAATCGGATCGCAGGCACGGACGATAATCTCTGGTTCGAAAGAGGAGGGCGCAATGTGATCAGACTGACGGAGCGGTATACGGCAGAAAACCTTGAGCCGCTCTGTGATGGTTGGAAGATGGGAACGGGGTATGATATTCGACTGGACCGACCTGTCATTATCCTCGCGATTTCCCTGTCCACCGTCGACCGTGCAAAATTTGACGCCTGGTTAGCCAACCGCGTGACTGTTTCGCATCCGTACACTGCAGAGGTGCTTGACGGCGCCGCACTAGAGAAAGACTTCATCTGTGTATTTGAAGGAACGGACAGCACCCGCGCAGGTCTTCCAGATCTGCCGCGACAGGCTCTGCTCTCGGCTTGTCTGAACGTTCTTCAGGGCGCAGAGGAACTTCACGTGCGGGGCGTACAGTTCAACTTCTCGGCCGGACAGGTGCTGTGGGACGGCAGGGAACCCCATGTATTGGGGGTGACGCCCACTGGGATGCAGTCGGTGGACGAGTCGCAAGAAAAGTTGGCGCGTGACTTGGGGTTATACTTTGGTCGCCTCTGTCAGTGGAATGTGAGTTCACAGGCGCAGAGCGGAAGCGCTTCTCAAGTGTCTCCGCTGTTTCGGATGGGATTGGAGAAGTTGTTGGGCCAGGGAAGCGGCGGTTGCGCCAGTTTCGCCGAAGTGCATACCACTCTTCAGGCGATGCTTATAGAGGATGGAATACTGGCGGGAACCGCACCGGCAGGTCTGGATCATGAGGAAGCACTGCAGGAGGATGATGGGGAAGAGGACGACGGCGAGGACGACGACGGCGAAAATGCTGGAACGTTGCGGCGTTCCCTGGTCGGCGGCGCACTGATTGTGGGCGCGCTGCTCGCTGGCATCCTTGCCGTGTATCTATGGAACGCCCTTGCAGCGGGAACGGTGGCCGCTGGATCGGGTTCTGTTGGGCAAACTTCCGCCGCAGGCCAAAATGCGCAGGGGTCCGGCTCCAAGGGGGCTGCGGGCGCCGGAACTGGCGGATCGTCCGGAAGCGCGCAGTCGTCTGGCGGTTCCGGGTCGCACCGTGGAACGATTCCCCAGGTTGCAGGTATGTCTCCGCAATCCGCCATTTCGCAATTGGTTGCGGCGGGGATTCCCGCCGCGCGCGTTGAGGTGCAGGCGAGCAGCGGGTCTGGCGCGGCGGGCCGTGTGATCGCCACCGCGCCAGACGCAGGGAGTTCATTGGGGCAGGGTCAATCTGTGGTCATTCGGGTCAACGTTCCCAGTGGCTATCAACTGGTTCCCAATCTGGTCGGATTGCCGTCAAAAACTGCGCAGGCGACACTGCTGCAGGACAAGTTTCACTATGCCTACACGGATCAAAGCGAGTCCAGAGGCGCCGCTGGAACAGTCTACAGCCAGACTCCCCAGCCATACTCCATCGCGACGCCTTGGTCTACTGTCAATTTCATTGTAACGAGGTAACGAGTCAATATTCGATCGTATGATTGGCGATTCTGCACAGGATCAGAATCCGGGAATGGGGAATGGGCGCATGGCGGTTGAATTGGCAGAATTATGGCGAGGCGGCTATCGGGAATCTGTTCATAGCGGGAATGTCGCGGTTGTCGACGCAAAGGGCCGTTTGTTGGCCGCTGCAGGCGATCCGCATATGTTCACATTTCCACGGTCCGCGCTCAAACCCATTCAGACACTGGCCGTTCTTGAATCAGGAGCGGCCGCTGCGTTTGCTTTTACTGATGCGGATATAGCGCTTTGCACTGCGTCGCACAGCGCAGAATCTCACCACATCAAGGGGGTTTCCGCGATGCTCGCCAAAGCGGGTCTTGAGCCAACGCTCCTTCGCTGTGGCGCGCACGCGCCGTATCATTTGCCATCGGCAATTCAGCTCTATGAGCAGCGGGCGCAGCCGCAGGCAGTGCACAATAACTGCTCGGGCAAACACACCGGCATGCTGGCGGCCGCAAAGCACCTTCAGGCTCCGCTGGATTCCTATCTGGATATCGGACATCCGGTGCAGCAATTGATTCTGGACGCGCTGTGCGAGGTGGCGGAAGTGGAGCGAAAGGATGTCGCCGTTACTGTCGACGGCTGCAGCGCGCCTGCCTTCGGGATCCCGCTGACTGCTCTCGCGCTGGTCTTTGCGCGCCTGGCAAACCCGGATCTGGCTCCGGCGCGCCATCGTCAGGCGTTGCGGCGGGTTCGCGACGCCATGCTTGCGCATCCTGAAATGGTGGCGGGTACGGATAGCCTGTGCACCGACCTGATGGTGGCCGGAGGCGGCCGTATCGTGGCCAAGGCTGGCGCAGAAGGCGTTTATGGAGTTGGTTCTCTGGATTCTTCGTTTGGCGTGGCGGTGAAAGTGTTGGACGGCAACAAGCGGGCTGCTGAACCGGCCGTTGTCGCCGTTCTGGATCAGTTGGATGCGCTGGACGAGAATGCGCGCGGGGCGCTTGCTTCTTATGCGCATCCGGTCGTGAAAAACGTGGCCGGAATTGACGTTGGGGAGATTAAATCCACAGTCCGGATCAGGAAGGAAGCATGATTCGGGAATGAATTTCGACAATGACTTTCTAGTAACATGCCTTTAATATTACATTTCTGCGATTGACAGAGTTCCCCCGCCATCTACATAATAGGGGCTGGAGGGGAACGCAAACATGATTCGACATCGATCAACAACTGCGGCGTTAGTCCTTGCGAGCGTTTTGACGCCTTTCGCTCAGGCATTCGCCCAGACCACCTCCCCTTTGGGACCGAGTTCCGTGCAGTGGCGCAGGGCCCTGCAGCAGACCCATGAAGCGGCCCGAGGCGGGAAGCAAGTTGCGTCCAGCGCACCCTATCTCGTTACATACCTGAGCAAGCAAGAAACGTTGCGCAAGACGTTTTCCGAGTTGAGCCAGGCGCTCGCATTCGGAAAGAACCAGAAAGACACGATCATACTCGATGAGAATACTGGTTCTATCGTGTATACCACCATCCAGAATCCATATGAAGTGATTGCGCAGCCCGGTTCCGGTTCATCCGCCAGTTCCCCAGGTGCGACCACCAGCCAACCCGTCTACTATAAAACAGCCAGCCAGGCAATCGCATCCGCTGCAGCAAACAGCAATCAGGTTGTTGTCGATCGGCTGACGGGAGCGATCATCTGGAGCAATGGGAACAACTATCAGGTTTCCGGACCGTCTGGACAAGCTTCCTATCAGACGTATGCCTCTGCGCTGGCCGCCGCCCGTGCGCAGACGACAGCCTCCGTTGCCGCAGGTTCCACGGGCGGCGTCCTCTGGAAAGCCAATTACAGGGTTGTGACCGGCGGTCAGTTTGCGCAGTCATTTGCCACGTTCACCAATGCGCAGGCGTACGCACAGCAGAACTCCTCAAGTGAAGTCATCAATATTGCGACAGGGAAAGACGTATGGAACAACATCCCGCAATTCGACGTGTACCAGAACGGCATCCTGCTCAAGCAGTTTACCTCGCAGGCGCCTGCGGTCCAGTTCGCCCAAACGCTCACCAACGTAACGGTCGTGCAGATCTCCGACCAAAAGACAGTGTACTCCAATGTGCCTTCCTACGTCGTTGAAGTGGGGGCAAGAATCATCAAATCATTTGTGCTGGAAGCTTCCGCGATCGCCTATGCCAAAACGCAGTCAGGTTCTGTGGTCATCCAGATCAGCAACAATCAGGTCGTCTGGTCGTCCGGCGGCGCGTACGGGGTGTATCAGTATCTCAAACTTGTGCGCACGTTTGATGCGCTGCCTGCAGCCATTTCGTTCGCAAAGACGCAGACGGATGTGCAGGTGATTGACACGGCGACAAACGCGGTGGACTATTCCAACTATCCGACGACAGTCAAGAGCCCCTACGGCGACACATTCACCGTAGCAAACGGCATGGTCGTCGACCACTGGGGAAAAACCAACTATGTTCTCGCTCCGGCGCCTTCTTTCATGACGCAAGGGCAGACGTATGTATCCAATGATTATACACACTGGTATGAGGTGAAACCGTCTGGCGATGTCTATGTGGGGCAGTGGGTGAATCCGTATCAGACAATGAACCTTGAATCGCCGTCCACACTGACGGCAGCGCAGATCAACGCTTTCTTCGCAGCCAACGCCTCCCCGTCGAGTGTGCTGCAAAACTCGGGCCAATACTTTATCGAGGCGCAGCAAACGTACGGCGTCAATGCACAGTATCTTGTGGCGCACGCCATCATTGAGTCGGCATGGGGAACTTCCTATTTTGCCGAGAATCGAAACAATTTGTTCGGTTATATGGCATATACATCCAATCCCAATGCGGCGGCAACCTTTCGCTCGGTTGAATATGACATCAATTTTCAGGGTTGGTTCGTCCGCAACTCGTATCTGGACGCCAATGGACCGTTTTATAACGGGCCGAATCTCGACGGAATGAATGTCGATTACGCAACCGATCCCTACTGGGCCAACAGCATTGCGCGAATCATGAGTCAGATCGCTCCCTATTCGGATGCGAACGGCAATCAGCCTCTGTTGGGTGAACAGGCGACCAGAAAGGTCTTTCTGTACCCAACGGGAGCCGTGGGTCAGGCCACCGTGAACGCCACCGTCTATGCGGCCCCGGCCGACGCTACGACCGCGGCGCCGATGGCTATTGGCAATATCGCCAAGGGCGCGAATTTCTCTGTGCTCGGCGATTGCCCGGGGTGGGATGAGGTCAAGTTGCCAAGCGGTCAGACCGGATTTGTAAACTGGAACGACGTCAGCCTGCAAAATATGCTGGCTGTCACCAATATAAACTATGGAAGCACACTGGCTGTCAACTCCGTCTCCAATCCTACGTCCACCACGGACACGATTGACAAGCTGACCAACGGCGCCTATATCGTTCTTCTCAAGGCGCCCGGGAACGGTTGGGACTACATTGCAGACAGCAATGGAAAGGTGGGATGGGTCAGTTCGCAGTATGTTCAGGTGATTCACTAGGGCTGTGTTATAATAATGCGGAATTTAGAGAGTCTGGGGTGAGACAATGGGTGACAGCGTACTGCCGTCCAAGCTGAAGTGGCCTTTATACATGCTTGCGGCGTTTCCGATCGTAGATTACTTTCTACGCATCTATCCATGGGGGATTGTTGGTAAGGCGTGGTATGAAATCATCCTGATTCTGTACGGGTTTTATGCGCTTCGCTCTCGTATGTCGGGGGTGCGCAGGACGTTTTACCCCACACAGAAATTCGTCGTCTTCATGCTTGTCCTTGGATTTGCGTATATCCTGATGGACGTCGGCTACATGACGGTGGCGTTTGCCGGTTGGCGCATCGATTTTATGTATATGCTGTACGCCTTGATACTGCCTTATGTCGTGGCTAAAGAAGATGTCGTGCCACTTCTGAAATTTATGGTCCTGGCGGGATTTCTGATGGCGATTCACGGTGTCTATGAGTACATCGTGAAAGTTCCCATTCCCACTTACTGGGTCAGTCTGGGGGAACATGTCCGCACACGTGTCTATTCACTGTTTGGCAGCCCCAATATTCTGGGATCGTACATGGCGTTTATCGCGCCGATGTCGTTCGGCATCGCCCTTTATGAAAAGAACCGGGGCTCCCGGCTGTTCTACGGAGCCGCGGCGATTGTTAGCGGGATGACACTGCTCTTCACCTACACGCGCGCCGCCTGGATTGCCTGTTTTATTGGACTGCTTGTGTTCACGTGGTTGATCGACAAACGCTTGACGATCATGGCTATCGTTGTCACTGTGCTGGCCGTGCTGTTCGTGCCGCAAATTCACTCCCGCGTCGCGCTGTTTCTGTCGCCGGTGTACTGGACCCAGACGGTGCAGAGCGGGCGCATCGCGCGGTGGGGCAACGCTTTCAACCAAATGCGCACCGATCCGCTGTTTGGCGTTGGTCTCGGACGCTACGGCGGCGCCGTGGCCGCGCGGTACTTTGGCGTCATTTACGTGGACGGCGAGTACTTCAAGACACTGGCAGAGATTGGACTTGTCGGGCTGATCAGCTTCCTGGGTCTGCTCCTGGTCTATCTGCGCGACGTCTGGCGAGTGATCAAAAAAACGACGGACAAGCGGATGCGCTACCTGATGATCGGAGTGTTTTCGTCTCTGGTCGCCATCATCTGTCACAACGCTGTGGAGAATGTGTTCGAGGACCCGGCGATCAACTTCCTGTTCTGGATGGCGGGAACGCTGGTGCTCATCTACGGTGCGGAGGAGGCGACGGAACGTGGCTGAGTCGAAGCTTCTGCGTATCCTGAAGACTCCGTTTCTGATCGTCTATGCGCTGTGGGCGGTGCTTTTCTATCAGTTGGCGTTCACAGCGTGGACGCTGGAATATTCGGTGCTGGGCGTTTTGTTCGTGCTTGCGGCCAGTCTGGCGTTTATCTACGCATTCCCGCGAGGCGACCGCAAGGTGGTTGTCCGCTTTACTATGTTCAGCATCATGGTCAGCATCGGGATTGCCAGCTTTGCCAGCGAGTCTATGGCATGGAGAATCATTGACTTCATCGTGTTTCTGGCGCTGACGCTGATACTCGGGCGATTCCTGGTGAAAGTCAGGACGCTGAATCTGTTTTTTGTGATCATTGCCGTCACACTGCTGCAAGTGTGGGTGCCCTTGAGCGACCTGAGCACTCTCGCCTACTTCGATGTTCGCTACATCGGTCACCTGGCCAGCCCGGATCCCCAGGTTCCCAGTCTCCCCGTGGCGGCGATTCCCGATCCGACGCGGCCGGGCCTGCAAGAGATCGTGACCTTGCGCGGACACACGCCGGTCAAGGATGAGGCGCAGAATTTGATCAACCTGTCCAATGCCAATCCCGGCAATTCGGCCAGTATTTTGAACGCCCTCAAGGAATTGCAGCACTCCTATGATGTGATTGCCGTACGGCCCGGTCGCACGCGCTTGATCACTCACTATGCAACGACTCAGGAACTGAGCCAGTTGCCTTTTTCCGCTCTCGGCTTAATCGATTTTCCATTCACCACTGCTCACTTTTTGAATGTGCAGAACCACACCAGGATGTATCTGTCCCTTTCAACGAGTCCGGGTTCCCTGCTCTCGACGCTGCTCAGTCCGGCCACTGTGGCGACGTCGGTCGCGAATCTCGGCTTGCAGACGGCGCAGGCGGAACAGAGCAACTGGCGGACTGTCACCGGTCATACCCGTGACCAGACAGCCGGCCTGAGCATTCAGAACGGGTATCTGACGGGTGTATTTAACGGCGCGCCTGTGCATTTCCGGACGACTGGCGTCGCGGTGCTCGGTGTTCACCACATGCTCCCGCCTGCGAACGGCGGCGGCTCTCAGGCGATCGTGGAAGGAAACAACACGATTCAGGTCGTGGCTCTTCCGCCAGCCAAGCCCCGTGTGATTGCCACGTTGCACGGATCCTATCTGCATCCGCTGACAATGGATGTCGTGTTTGCCGACCTGACGGGAACGCATCAGGATGCGCTGCTGGTCAACACGGTGCCGGCGCAGATTTTCCAACTGTCGTCTGCAGGCTCCTGGCAGCGCCTGTGGGTGAGCGGACGAGACTCGTTCCGCTTTGAAACTGTATTTAAGAGACCGGGCGGCGATCTCCTGATCGCCAATTCTCCGAGCCTCATGAATGCGGCCAAAACGCGCTATCTGGGTGGGTATGTGTACAGAAATGGTCAACTGGTTCGCGTGTTTCGCGTCTACCACGGCAATTTTGTCGATCTGCACACTGTGCACGTTTCCTCGCCAACCCAGCAGGAACTCTTGACGTCCGTGTATTCTCACCAGGAGATCATGTTGCTCGGCCCGCAGGTTCTGCCCTGGATGTTGCTGGTGGAGATCGGGTATGGGTTGACTCTTCTCGTGGGTATCGTACGGCGAATAAAGGGGAGGCGGTCTGCGTGAAACGACATTCCCTGATTTGGACGGGCGTGCTTCTGTGTTCGGTTTTGCTCACGGGTTGCAACTTGCCTTCGAATACCACTCTGTTGACGCAACAGGCGGTGCAGAGGCAACCCGATCCGACGGGCGCGCAAAAAGTGATGGCTGCTTTTCAGCAAATGAGTGATGTGTCGACATACCAGTTGAAGGCCAGCATTCAGGTGGCGAGCGGTCGTTTTGTGCGCACCGTCAGTTTTTACGGTTCGGTGCGGCTGCCAAACTCGCTCAACATGGACGAAACCATAGGCGGCGCCAATTATATGGTGTATCAGGACGGCAGTTTCGCCTATCAGAATTCGAGCGGCAGATGGCGGCCCATGCAACCGATCACAAATCTGACGCCGTGGACTTCTATGGCAAACCTGCTGATCAAAGATCCTCCAAAGGTTGTCTACAAGCTTCCGGATCAAACATTGATCTCTTGGTATTGTAAAATATACCAGTTTCGTACAACGGCCACTGGCGCCCTGATGGGAGCGCCAGGAAGTACGGCGGCTCACTCAATTCCCCATCAGGCGCTGTACACAGTATGGGTCGACGCTCACAGCGGGAAGCTGCGCCAGATTGAGGTGCAGTCTACCGTAGGGGTGCCAGGCCTTGGCACAGCCTCCATCGACGCGACCCAACTGTACTTCGGCCGCAACGGAAAGGTTAACTTGACAGCTCCCAGCGATCTGGTAACGCAAATTGAACGTCCGTAGAGCACGCGGTCGGCGTTCCTATTCACGATGCCATATTCTCGTCGCGCTGGCTTTTCCGGCAGTGTTATGGTACACTTTCTAGCGGTATCAGGGCGGTCCTCTGTAGGGTACTGGACACGAACGCCTGTCGGGAGGAGGTTTTTGATATGCATCCATTGATTCGTGAGATTTCGATGCTACAATTGCAACCGGAGCTTCCCAAGTTCCGGCCGGGCGATACAGTGCGGGTTCACGTAAAGGTCAAAGAAGGTGCCCGTGAGCGCATCCAGATATTCGAGGGTGTTGTGATCCAGCGCCGAGGCACAGCAGTCAGCGCTACGTTTACAGTGCGCAAGATTTCTTACGGCGTTGGAGTGGAGCGGACATTTCCCCTGCACACGCCAAAAATCGACAAACTTGAAGTGGTCAAACGCGGGAAGGTACGGCGGGCGAAACTTTATTACCTGCGGAAATTGCGCGGTAAGGCGGCCCGGATCAAAGAAATCAGGTAATGCCGGAAGGGAACTTGGCGAGACCAGGTTCCCTCTTTTCTATTTGGGGGTAACCAGTTTGAGCATTCAGTGGTTTCCCGGTCACATGGCGAAGGCCCGTCGTGAGGTCGTCGAGAGTTTGAAGCTGGTGGATGTTGTGCTGGAGGTCGTCGACGCACGCTTGCCAGAGTCGAGCCGCAACCCTATGATGGCCGAGTTGACGCAGAGTAAACCGCGGGTGATGGTGCTTGCCAAGGCGGACCTTGCCGATCCTGCCGTCACAGCGAAATATGTGCGGTTATGGAGCGCCGGGAGCACTGTGCAGGCGGTGGCGGTCGATGTTTTGCGGGGCGCGGGTTTGTCACAGGTCACCCGCGCCGCGCAGCAGGTTACGGAGGAAAAGTTCGCAAAACTTGCGCGCAAGGGAATCAGACGGCGCGCCGTTCGTGCGGTGGTTATTGGCATACCCAATACTGGGAAGTCATCGCTGATCAACCGTCTGGCGGGTAGAAACGTTGTCAAGACCGGTGATCGTCCCGGTGTGACGCGCCAACAACAATGGATTCGCGCGGGCGGCGCGCTGGAACTGCTCGATACGCCAGGCATTCTCTGGCCAAAGTTCGAGGATCCGACCGTGGCGCTGAAATTGGCGTGGTCCGGCGCGATCAAGTCAACGCTCCTGCAGAGCGATGAGATTGCCGTTAAATTGTTACAGTGGCTGTCGCTGTTTTATCCAGAGCGTTTGCAGGATCGCTATGGAATTGTGACAGACGGCGGCGACCAGGACGGTGTCCTGGCGCAAATCGCGCGTCGCCGCGGAGCGATTCGGCAGGGCGGGGAACCCGATGTCGATCTGGCGGCCGATTTTTTTTTGCGGGATGTGCAGACAGGCATGCTGGGGCCGCTCAGTTTCGATCGACCCGCCGATCATGGAAACGCAGGAATTGAGTTGCTGCGCGGCGAATGAGAACGGAAAGGTTGAGCCCCATGCCCGAGCAAAAACACAGGAACCGGATCGACCGGCAGGCGAGGTACATCGCCGCGTGGGAGTATGATCAGGCCGCGCGGGCGGAGTTCGGGGCGATCGTTGGCGGGGTCGACGAGGCGGGCCGGGGGCCTCTGGCGGGCCCTGTGGTGGCTGCTGCGGTCATTTTGCCGGACAGTCTGCGCGGCTATGCCTTATATGACTCAAAAAAGCTGTCGGCGTCCGATCGCAGCGCGGCCTACGAGGTGATTGCAGAAAATGCGATTTCCTACGGGATTGGCGTTATTGACCACGCCTATATTGATCGGTACAATGTGTTGCAGGCCACGTATGAAGCCATGCGCCAGGCGGTAAGCGGCTTGCGGTTCACGCCGGACATCCTGCTGGTAGACGGAACGCTGATTCCGCAGATTCCGCATGCGCAGCGAAAAATCGTGCGCGGTGATCAAATCAGCCAAAGTGTCGGGGCAGCCTCGATTTTGGCGAAGGTGACGCGCGATCGACTGATGGAACAGATGGCCGAAGAGTTTCCGGAGTATGGATTCTCCAGGCATATGGGCTACGGAACTCCGCAACACCTGCAGGCGTTCGCGCACTACGGTCCATGCGCGATTCATCGCCTGACGTTCGGCCCGGTTCAGGAAGCGCTGCAGCGCCGCCAGGCGGCCGCTTTGACGGCGGTTGCCGCGCAGTCGCCGTTAGAGCGGCCGGATGTTCGCCAGACGCAGGGCAGGCGTGGAGAAGACCTGGCGGTGGCGGCGCTCCTGGCCAAGGGCTACACACTGCTGGAGAGAAACTGGCGCGTGCGGTCGGGAGAGATCGACGCCATCATGGCTGACGGGGATATGCTCGTCTTTGTGGAAGTTCGTTCACGCTCTGACCCTGACAGCGAAGACGCCCTGTCCGTCGCGGCCGCATCTGTGAATAATCGAAAACAGCAGCGATTGCGCCGTCTGGCGCAGATGTATGAGACGTTCAACCCTGCTTCGTCTGCTCTGCACGCCCGTTTTGACGTCGTTGCAATCAGTTTCAATGACCGCTTTGGCGATCCCGTCGTGGAACACTACATCGATGCTTTTTGATCACTGGTAAAGGAGTTAGTGACTATGCAGTGGCTTTTTCTCGCAATTGGCCTGGTTGTTGGTCTGGTGGGCGGCTTTTTTGGCGGCGCCTGGTACCTGCGCCGCAGCATGGCGAATATGCAGTGGGAAGACAAGGATATCGCGCAGATGGCAAAACGGATGGGGATGAACCTCAACCCGCGCCAACTGCAGATGGTCAAGCAGCAGATGAAAAAGACGAGTGAAACGCCAGCGCCCCTTTTTGGCAAGAAGAAGAAAACGAAGACAAACAAGACGGCTCCGCAGGCCAAAAAACGGTAGATCCGTCTGGCTGTCGTCTTCCCGGCGTCCGGCTGTCGCAAGAGATTCCGAAAAATTGCCGCCGTATGATCATGAGGTCGAGTGGGCGTGCAGCGCATGGGCGAGTGAGTCTATGCGCTGTTTGGTGTATTCATATCCGCGTTCCGCCACAGAAGCCAGACGGGGAAAATCAAGAGCGCCGATGGAACCGACTTCCGGCGCTAAAAAAGCATCTGCGCCAAGAGCGCTGAGCGCCGCGTGCCTGGCCAGCCCAATGTTTACAATCTGCTGCAGGAGACTACGGACTCGGAGTGGCAGTTTTCCGCGCAGACGAAGAAACGGGGTGATCGTGTCGACGCCGATCACAAAATCTGCGCCGAGCGCCCGCACAGGTCCTACCGGACAGTTGTCGACCAAGCCGCCGTCGGCAAGGATCATGTCTTCCCAGTGCAGCGGCTGAAAAACGAGCGGGATGCTGATGCTGGCCCGTATTGCAGTGGCAAGGGGTGCATGCTGTACGACGTGCCAGAGGGGCAGTTGCCTGTCGTCAGCGAGAATGTGAATCATGGGCGACGGGCACGGACGCGAGGCAAATATGACTTCCCGCCCGGTCTGCAGATCGGTCGCGACGATTGCCAGCGGTATCTTTGCCTCAGTTATGTTCCGATCGTTCACGGCGTCTCTGATGAACTTGTGAAGGCGGTCGCCGCGCAGCAGGCCTCCGGTATATTGTCGTCGCAGCAGCCGTGGGAACTGGCTGAAGTCGACGTCAATCTGTTTGCGTGTGAGGGCGGGAAGCAGCGTCAGCATCTGACTTGTAGAAACACCGGCCGCGTATAACCCTGCGACCATCGCGCCGCTGCTTGTGCCGCCGATGACGCTTATTTCGATGCCAGCCTCCTCCAGTGCGCGGATTACTCCCACATGTGCGCCGCCTGATGCGCCGCCGCCCGCCAAGGCCAAGCCGATTTTCACGGAATCCCTCCTCTTTTGTTGGTGACGCCAACCGCGGTCATGCGGTTTCCGTTTAAAGTATAGCGGTTAGGCGACCCCTGTCGTCAATGCACCCGCCAACTGCCGGTGTCAGATATAGGAACGATACTGCAGAGCCTCTGCGATATGAGTCTCGGTCACCTGCAGCGATTCCTCAAGATCTGCGATCGACCGTGCGACTTTAGCCGTCTTGTGCAGGCTGCGTATCGATAACTGGAGCGTCTGGGCACCGTGAAACAGCATCTCTGCTCCGCTTTGCGCGATGTCGTACGAACTGAGCCAACTGGCAGGGTTTTGCGGCCGACTGTGCAGTGTTTTTTGCAGTCGCTCTTCCCGTTCCCGTCTGAATGTCCGTGCGGCAGTGACGCGGGCGCGCAGAGCGGAAGAAGACTCGTCGCGGGGCGCAGGAAGCTGCTTCAGAAGCAACCGCTGTGGATCCACACCCTCAATCCACAGTGTCATGTCGATGCGATCAAGCAGCGGGCCCGACAACTTGGCGCGGTAACGTTCGCGCTCGTGGAGGCTGCAGCGGCAACTGTTCTGGCCGCTTGCGCCGGAATAACCGCAGGGGCACGGATTCATCGCCGCCACGAATTGAAATTGGCTCGGAAAAGTACAGGAATACGCCGCCCTGCTGACCGTAATCGCACCTGTCTCCAAGGGTTGGCGCAGACCTTCCAGCGCCGATCGCGAAAATTCCGGGAACTCGTCCAAAAACAGCACGCCGTGGTGCGCAAGGCTGACCTCTCCGGGGTGCGGGTGCGCGCCGCCTCCTAGCATTCCCGATGCGGTCACGGTATGGTGCGGAGCGCGAAATGGGCGAAGTCCGTATAGTGGTGGATGAATGCCCGCTACACTGAAGATGCGCTTCACCTCTGCGGTTTCCACTTCGTCCATGAGGGGCAGGATGCCAGGCAGACGCGCGGCCAACATACTCTTTCCTGAACCGGGCGGGCCATACATCAGGAGGTGATGCGAACCCACCGCAGCTATCGTGAGTGCGCGTTTGGCCTGCTCGTGCGATACAACATCGGCGAAATCCAGTTGCGCGGCCGCAGCGACAGCATCTGAAGATGTTTCGCCGATGCTTTGTACGCGGGCGATGATCTTTGGCGCCGCTCGACCCAGCAGCAGGTCGAGCGCCTCCTGCAGGGATGCTGCGGGCAACACACGCACCCCTGCCCTGGTCGGCGGCGGATCAATCTCAGAATGCTGCGGCAGGACGATCGTCTGGCTCTGCAGATAGTATGCGGCCTGCGTCGCCGCCCAGACTCCGCGAAATGTCCTGAGTGTTCCGTCGAGGGCGAGTTCTCCGAGCAGGATTGCCCCCCTGCCGACGGGAGGCACTTGCTCCGATGCGATCAGCAGGGCCACCGCGATAGGCAGATCGAGTCCACTGCCCTCTTTGCGCCAGTCTGCGGGGGAGAGGCTCACAGTGATGCGGGCTCGCGGCCAGACCAGCCCACTGTTCACGATGGCGGAACGCACTCGTTCTTTGGCTTCGCGCACCGAGGAGGCGGGGAGGCCTACGATTTCAAAATTGGGCAGACCAGCGTGAATGTCAGCTTCCACTCCGACCGCGAATCCTTCCAATCCATACAACGCGATTCCCTGTACGCTGGCGTACACATGACGGCCCCTCTCCTGAATATGTACAATTGCAGAACAGAAAATAAAAAACCGCCATGCAGGCGGCTTGTCGGTCGAGCAGAGGCTGTCGGTCGAGCAGAAAAAAAGCTGCACCGTGCGCGACGGCTGTTGTCCGCCTGTCAAGACAGTGTACGTCGATTATTTTTATGGCGCCATCGCCTTTAGGATTGTGTTTGCAACTGTTGTGTCTGCAATCGGACCTGACGCAAAAGAAACAGTGTGTTTTTCACTTCTTCGATC
>JAKADD010000297.1 GCA_021820825.1 Bacillota bacterium | reverse complement strand
CCGCGGGTTTGGACAATAACGCCCGGCATGGCGCTCTTTTGAATGGTGTTTCCACTGACGACCGTTCCCGCGACGGAAGTGTTGGCGGATGACGGTTGCGCAGCCACCATGACGCCGGAAGCGTTGTCTGTCATCGTGTTGCCGATGATCTGATTATAGGACGCTCCCTGCCCTCCGTTGTAGGAACTGACAGCAATCGCAGAGCCGCCCCCGTTTCCGGACAGCGTGTTCGCGATCACCAGATTGGCGTCTGCGGGGCTTGCGACGCCCTGTGCGGGATTGCCGTTTTGCGCAGCGCCTGGGTTGACCGCGCCGTTGTCAGCGACCGCGATGCCGCCGTCAGCCTGATTGCCTGTCACGGTATTGTCGGCTATCACAGAATTGGATGAACCCACAAGCGTGACTGGTTTGTTTTCCAGCACACCGGTTGTGGGCTGCAGTCCATTGTCGACAATAGCGTTTTTCGCGATGGTGACATCGTTCGCATTGTCAACCAGAATCGCCTGATTGTTCGCATGCTCGATGGTAAGGCCCTCTATGACGGCGCCTGTCGCCGCCGCGCCAGTGATGAAAATTCCATTGTTTTGACCTGTTGCGTCAATGATTGTCGAGGTTGCGCCGCCGTTTGCCGGATCCGATTGAATGGTCACCGGTTTGGTCACCGTGACCATTCCCGAGTATGTACCCGGTTCCACCATGATGGTGCTTCCTGGAGCCGCCGACTGCACAGCCTGGCTGATCGTACGATACGGCAGACCTGACGTGCCGTTGCCGCTTGTGTCGCTGCCAGCGGCGCTGACATAAACCACGGCTGTACTCTGAGCGTAGCTGGCGCCGCTCATTAAACCCGCCAGCGGCATGGCCAAGATGGCGGCTCCTGCCGCCAATTTACCAAACTTCATCCGTTGTTCCGCCTCTCCCGCAATCGCTGGATATCAATTCTACTGTGACTCTGATTATCTCGCATTGAACAACCAATTGACAAGGAGCCGCGCGCCGTCAAAATACTCAGTATTCACGGTGATCGGCAGGAGTCCAATTGCGATTGGCGTGCGCCGCGGAGATTAACAAATGGAGTTTAGCATAAGAAAAATAGGCTCTGAGCAGCCAATTAAGCCGCTCTGCAGCACAACGGAGAATGGAAGCGGCCCGGGCACGCGCAATTTCTGGGGGGCAAAATTGGGGGAACCATATTGTTTGCACCTTTAATATAGGCGCTGAATCTGTATTTGTTAAAAAGATCTTTAAGAGGCTGTTCAAATCTGTGTTCAGGGCATCGAGAGGGCGCCGCCAGTCCACAGCAGCCCCAGCCATTTTCGCTACGTCAATACCCTTGGAGCGCGACTGAGCAACTGTGGCCCGTCGTCCAGCAGGAGCACCATGTCCTCCTGCTGCCCTTTGCCAACGCCGGGGATCGTGAAGGAGGGCTCCAAGCTGAAAACCATGCCCGCTTGCAAGCAGATGCTCCCACCAGGCATGATCCAGGGATTCTCCACGCATTCGATCCCGACGCCATGTCCCATTTGAGAGTAGCGCGTCTCCCATTCGGTGCCCGTGTAATACGCCCCCACCCTACGCACCACTTCGTCGCCCGTCGAACCGACTGCCAAAGCCGCGACGGTCCGATCCAGCAACTCAATGGATCGTCCAATTAATTCCGTTCGCACCCCGTCTGTGTCTCCCACGGACCATGTACGCGCGACATCGAACACATAATTGTCGACCCACCCCAACAGGTCCATGTACACAAGGTCTCCCGCCGCCAGCCGCCGCGCCGTGGCCATAGGCCAGCGTCCCTGCGCCAAGACCTCACTACCGGCACGCAACCGTGTGCGAACCACATGGTCAGCGCCTGCCTCTATGCAAGCCCGATGGGCCGCTAAGGCGACATCTCGTTCACGCGCGCCAGGCCGAGTGGCGGCAAATGCTGCAGCAATGCCGATGTCCGCTATAGCAGCCGCCTGACGGAGCACACTCTGCTCGAAAGGACTCTTCACCATACGCAACGAAGTCAACAGGTCGTCGGCGATCACCCATTGGACGTGAGGGAATGTCTCCACGAGTTGACGATAAATGAACACCGGCATCACGTCCGAACCAGCGATGCCGATCTTGGGATGGGGCATTTTGGTCACACCCGTACGCAACGCCGCAGTGATCGCTCCAGTGAGGTCGAGGGTTTCGACAATGTCTCCCACGGTGGACGCCAGTACTGTGCGATCCGTTTGATACGAGCCAAACAATTGAATGGGGTCGTCGGGCCTGATCAATGCCGTTGCCAACCCAGCCCCGTTGCGCACCGAATCAGACGCCCACGGTGGAAACACGTTGCGGTGTCCGGTCAAATATAGAACGTTCCCTTCACGCTCCATGTACGCGGAAAACGCAAGCAGCGCATCGAGTTCCCGCATGTTCATTCCTGAGCGGACCGCAGACAGGCGTCCTCTGTACTCCTCGTCGGTTGGGCGACGCGGACGGAAGACCTCGGAATCGGCATTGAGAGAGGAACTATCCTTTGGTGACGGTTTTTCACGCGAATATTTTTCGTTGTTCATAGTCATATCTCCTATGGATGTGGCGGCGCTGATCCCATTTCGACAATCTATTGTAGACAATGATAGTTGATTTACAAATCTTCTGTCAACATTCCGCCGCCGGAGCCGTCTGCAGTGGATGGGTGGTCGCCTTCCCACCATTTTCGCAAGAGTGCGCCATGAATTCCCACTGACAACGTCAGTGGAAAAATCGCCAATAGACAGTGGCAGCAGCAACACCTTGTATCTCTCACGCACATCGCCGTCGACTGATTAAGGAATTGATTCGTCCAGTTGTATATTCGATTTCGGGTTGAAACAGGGATGCTAAGGTTCGGTGACGGAGGAGAATACGTTTCTAAATGTTCTAATATTTGTTCTATGTTGATCGCCTCTGAATATGGAAGCCCACATTTGATAAGGGCCGGCTCGATGGTGTTCCAGGCGCCAGTTGCATGACCTATGCCAAATTTTGCAGTTCCGTCTGCATCCAGCGCAAAAGTACCGTTGCCTTGACCGTAGTGGGGGTACCGCATGCCCGATAGAGCCATTCTAAGTCCACTGGCTACTTCCTGTAAGCCATGATTCGCAAACTGTGCATTAGCTTGCGATTCAGTCCAATCGTTCTAACTCCGGGGAATCCATTGCAACGGGAAATGACGGTTCAGAGCCTGTCAGTTTGTGGATTGCCACTGTACAATGTCTGTCACTGGCCCTTCATCCCAACCAATCAGGGGCGGGTTTGGGTCTCCATTCTGCCCGCCGGGAGGATCTCTCCGAATGTCTCTGTCTGCATCTCTTCCGTCCACTGAAGATCACTGATGGACTGTGCCTGACCATCCAGGTACTCGAAAATTTCGTCATCAAACCGAGATCGTTTGCCCACGCCGACCAGCCACGGACTTACCAATAGCCCGGCACTCATAAAGATCCTGATTTTGGGTATCATGTTATGCATTTCAATTCTCTCCCAAACGAATAAGATGACATTAATTGTATCATATTTACTTCAGAATTTGTTTCTTTTAAGAGTTTTTACATTATGCAGTATAAAAATTTCCTTATTATCCTCAGTATGCCAGGATGCTGGCAGATCCGGGTGTAAGCATAAATAATTCAACCCCATATTTTTCAATAGAGGAAATATGTTATACAATAGAGTAAATTGGGGGTGCCCATCATGAAAACGACTTTGGGAGAACGGATTAAAGAAAGACGTCTTATGTTGGGGTTATCAGTTAAAGAGTTGGCGAAACGCGCCAAAGTATCTGCCAGTTACATCTATGCGATTGAGTCGGGCGAACGCGGATCGCATATCGACAAGCTGGCCCGC
>JAKADD010000296.1 GCA_021820825.1 Bacillota bacterium | reverse complement strand
CCTTTATAGTTCCGCTGCAGGACTTGCCCCTCCAGTTGTCGCACCGTGTCCAGCGCCACACCGATCACAATCAGGATGGAAGTGCCGCCAAAATAAAATGCGACCCCCGACAGCCCTGTGACTCCCATGAACAGGTACGGCACCCCAGAGACCACGGCCAGGAATAGCCCTCCGACCAGCGCAATCCGATTTATGATTCGAATGAGGTACTCCTCCGTCGGTTTCCCCGGCCGTACACCGACGATATAGCCGGCGTTCTTCTCCATCTGTTCAGCCAACTGACTGGGGTTGATCTGAACAAATGTATAGAAAAACGTGAATCCGATAATCAGCACCATTTCCGCCACGATAAAAAATGTGGACGTCGGACTGAAAGTTGTGACGACCCACTGAGCCACTCGATTACCCTGGAAGAACTGTCCGACGATAGTCGGAAAAAACAGGAGCGACGTGGCAAAAATGACTGGAATGACGCCCGCCGCATTGACCTTGAACGGCAAAAACGTGCTTTGACCGCTGTACACCTTCTGGCCCACCTGTTTTTGCGAATACTGCACCGGTATGCGGCGTACACCCTGTTGCACGAAAATCACGAAGACCACCAGAATCAGCAGACCGGCCAATATGGCGAGCACCTTCACGATATTCAGGAAAAGTTGATTCTGATGAGCGTAAAACCAGTTGGTGTAGATCTGCGGGATCACGACTTCCAACCGTGAGAGAATGCTCAGGAAGATAATAATCGAAATCCCGTTGCCAACACCCTTATCAGTAATCTGCTCGCCTAGCCACATCAGAAATGTCGTACCCGCCGTCAGGGTCAAAGCGATCAGGATGAAGGTCCAGATACTCGGATCCAGAAGGAAGCCAGGCCCCAGTTCGCGGCTGAACGAGTAGGTCAGCGCGGAGGATTGTATCAGGCCCAGGAAAATCGTCAGATAACGCGTCCATTGATTCAGTTTCGCGCGACCTGTCTCGCCCTCTTTTGACCAGTCTTCCCATTGTTGGATGACTCCCATTTGCAGCAGCTGTACGATAATCGACGCTGTCACATACGGGTAGATACTCATCGAGAAGATCGAGAAATTGAAGAGAGCGCCGCCTGAAAATGTATTCAGCAATCCTACCACAGGGCTCTTTGCAGCAATCGACTGCAGCATAGATGCGTTGACGCCTGGAACGGGAATTACGGCGCCAATGCGATACACCGCAAGAATCATCAACGTGATGAGCAGGCGTTTGCGAAGATCCTTGGCCCGCCACAGCCGTCCGAGGCTCTGCCACATTTAGATCACCTCTGCTGAGCCGCCGGCAGCCTCAATCTTCTCTTTGGCGGCGCTGGAAAACGCGTGCGCCTGAACGGTCAGCGCCACGCTCAGCTCTCCTGACGCCAAGACTTTGACACCGTCGCGCACTGCCTTCACGATGCCCGCGTCTTTCAGAACTTTGAGTGTGACGACAGTTCCGCCTTCAAACCGTTCCAGTTCTTTTAGATTGACAATACTCCACTCTTTTTTGAACGGAGCGTTCCTGAATCCGCGTTTTGGCAGACGTCTAAAAAGTGGTGTTTGTCCGCCTTCAAATCCGGGACGCACACCTCCGCCTGCACGGGCATTCTGACCCTTGTGCCCACGGCCCGACGTCTTGCCCAAACCGGAACCGATCCCACGGCCGAGCCGCTTGCGCGTATGCCGCGATCCAGGAGCGGGTTTTAATTCATGCAGTTTCATCATTATCCCTCCAAGACCACTTTAGACGTCGATCTCAGTCACCTGCACCATATGGGCCACTTTGTTCAGCATGCCGCGAAGCCCCTCGTTATCCTCGCGCGTGACCGTTTGGTTCAGTTTGCGCAGCCCCAGCGATTGCACTGTGGCGCGCTGCGACTCCGTGCGGCCGATCAGACTCCGAACCAGCCTGATTTGCAGTTGTTTCACTGTCTCTCGACCTCCCCACCCTGTAAATTGAATTGCTTTTCATGGCGCATGATCCGCGTCTACCAGCGTAATTCTTCCACCGTTTTCCCACGCAACTTGGCCACATCCTCCGGCCGTTTGATGGAGGACAGACCCTGCAGCGTCGCGTGAACCATATTGATCGAGTTTGAGGAACCAAGCGACTTTGTTACGATGTCCTTGATTCCGGCGAGCTCAATCACTGCCCGCACAGGACCGCCGGCGATAACTCCGGTGCCTTCGCGCGCCGGTTTGATGAGAACCCTGCCCGCGCCAAAACGTCCAATCGTCTCATGGGGCACCGTTGTGCCTTTCATGGCGATATTGACCAGATTCTTCTTCGCGTCTGCGACGCCCTTGCGAACCGCTTCCTGAACTTCAGAAGCCTTGCCGAGACCGGCCCCTACGTTTCCGTGGCCGTCCCCTACGACGACAAGCGCGCTAAAGCTGAATCTGCGGCCGCCCTTCACTACCTTCGCAACCCGATTTATCGATACGACCTTTTCGGAGAGATCCAGATTGGATGCTTCTATACGCACGAACGTTTCCCTCCCTTACCGAGTATTTAAAATACGAGACCCGCTTCTCGGGCGGCGTCCGCCAGCGCCTTGACGCGACCGTGATACAGATACCCGCCGCGGTCAAACACCACCACCGAGATCCCGACAGCAGTCGCGCGCTCAGCCACCAGTTTGCCGATAGCCTGGGCTGCTTCCACAGTATTGCCGCGCCCGATCGCGCTGCGTACATCCTTTTCCACCGTCGACGCCGACACGATGGTTCGAGTGCTCACATCATCGAGAACCTGCGCGTAGATGTGTTTGCCAGAGCGAAACACGTTCAGGCGCGGTCGACTGGCAGTGCCGCTCAACTGGCGGCGAATCCGGGTATGTCGCCGAGCGCGTACCGCCTGTTTGTCCGGTTTTGTAATCACAGTCTCACACTCCTACCCTGTACTTCCAAATTAGTCTGTCTTCCAGCTTGGCGCTTACTTCTTGCCAGTCTTGCCAACCTTGCGGCGAACGACTTCCTTCTCATAGCGAATGCCCTTGCCCTTATACGGCTCCGGCTTGCGCAGATCGCGGATATTGGCCGCAAACAGGCCGACTTTCTCCTTGTCGATCCCCTTGATGATCAGACGGTTGTTAGCCGGAACGTCGATTTCGAGTCCGTCCTCCGGCGTAACTTCGACTGGATGGGAGAAACCCAGAGACAGGGTCACCTTGTTTCCCGTTTTTGCGGCGCGGTAGCCCACACCAACCAGTTCCAGCACTTTCTGATAGCCGTTTGTGACACCCTCCACCATGTTGAACACCACACTGCGGGTGGTGCCGTGAAGGCTTCTGTGCAGTTTCGCGTCAGAAGGGCGTTCCACAAGCACTTCGCCGCCGTCCAGCCGCACAATCATATCCGGGTGCAGCTTGCGCGTCAGTGTGCCTTTCGGGCCCTTCACAGTCACCACATGATCCTCCAGCAACACCTCAACACCAGCGGGGATAGCAATTGGCTTTCTTCCTATACGAGACACTTCCACACCTCCTCAGTTACCAGACCTCAACACTGTTGCCTGCACCCCTACCATACGTAGCAGAGCACTTCTCCGCCGACATTGTGCTGACGCGCCTGCTTGTCGGTCATGATGCCTTGCGAAGTCGACACGATCGCGATTCCGAGGCCCCCCAGTACGCGCGGCAGTTCCTCCGCGCCTGCATACACCCGCAAGCCAGGTTTGCTGATCCGCTTAAGTCCGGTAATGACCCGTTGATTGTTGGGGCCATACTTCAAGTGCACGCGTATGGTTCCCTGCTTGTTGTCACGGATGAACTCAGCATCGCGAATATAGCCCTCAGCCTTTAAAATATCGGCAATCGCCCGCTTGATTCCCGAGCCGGGAATGTCGATCTTTTCGTGGT
>JAKADD010000295.1 GCA_021820825.1 Bacillota bacterium | reverse complement strand
GTCTGCGCCAGCACGCGCAGGAAATCCGTCGGCGGATCGGCCACAAACAGGCGACCGTCCGGCAACTTTACCGTGTAGGCGTGCAATAACTGATGGCTGAGGTCAAACGCCGGTTTCCCCCCGTATTTGGAGTCACCCAGCAAAGGGTGGCCGATCGCCTGCATGTGGGCGCGAATCTGATGGGTGCGCCCACTGATCAGGGCAATCTCAACCAGCGTGAATCCAGCGGCCGACCCCAGAGCCAGGTAGCGCGTGAGTGCGCTGCGGCCATCGGCGGCGCCTTCCAGCGCCCCCACGGTGCGATTCGTCCGCTCTTCACGCAGCAAGGGTTTGTCCACAGCGCCGCTCCCCGCAAGCTTTCCCCACACAACGGCCAGATACGTCTTTTCGACGCGTCTGTCGCGGATGGCCTCGGCCAAAGTTCGCAGCGTATTCGTATCCTTGCCAATCAGCACAATTCCGGACGTATTCCTGTCCAGTCGATTGACCGTGGCAGGCAAAAAAGACCGGCTGTCCGCAATCTCACCGCGCCGATACAGGTAAGAGAGCGCCCGGTTGATCAGTGTATCCTTATGCTCTGATGAATCGGGATGAGTCAGCAGGTCAACCGGTTTATTGACGACGAGTAGATGCGCGTCCTCATAAACGATGTCAATATCGCTTCTCATGCCCCCGAATTTTGGTCTGCTCTTTGCCAGTTCCGCGTATTCGTCCTGATGAATATAGAGCGACAGACAGTCGCCAGGCTGCAACAGGGTGTCCACCCGACCCTTTTTTCCGTTCACTTTGACGCGCCCGACGCGGATCATCTTGTACACCCCGCTCAGCGGCAAGCCGGGCAACGCCTGGCGCACAAAGCGGTGCAGTTTCTTGCCGCTGTCTTCAGGCAATAGGGTGATCTCAATCACTGGAAGCACCTGCCGATTTGTCTTCAGGCCATACGATGGACGCGGCGAATTGAGCGTCGTCGACATGATCGCGCAATACGGCGTTCAGGTCATCCAGACGCAGTTGCGTCAGTGCGTCAAGCGACGCAAGGATATCCATATCCCGCAATTTCTGCGCCGTGAACACATTGGCGATGCCCTGCGGCGAATCAAGCAGAGACAAAAACCTGCCCATCGCCTTGCGTTTGGAACGTTCAAAATCCGCTTCGGGTACCCCCGCCTGCGCGAACTCCTGCAACGCGCCTTTGACCCGTTCGATCAGCTCTCTCGGCTTGTTTGAATTGCCGCCAAACACGGAGTGTCCGTACAGTCTTGTCAGTTCGTACTCCGTACTGAAACCCTGGTCGGCGAGTCCTTCGTCAATCAAGGCCTGATACAGATCGGAACTGCGTCCAAACAGGGCGTCCATCCATAATTCCATCGCCGCTTCCCGCTGTTGCCGACGATCTGGATCGCTGTCAACACGACGCTCTTTGAATCCAAACAGCACCCGCGGTTGGGCAATCGCCAGTCGGCTCTCTGTCATGTCCTGGCCCGGATACTCCGGCAGAGTTGGATAAAAACGCTGGATGGGCGACTGTGGTTTATACGATTTTTTCTCCTGGTTTGCCCTGACCACCTGAATGACTGACTCCGGCCGCACATCTCCCACCACAACCAGCACCATGTTGGAAGGGTGATAGAATGTCCGGTAACAGTTGTACAGGTCCTCCTTGGTAATGGCGGCGATCGAGTCCAGGGTTCCCGCGATGTCGATGGCCGCTGGATACGTTCCGTAAAAGGCTTTCAATAACTGGAAATAAACGCGCCAACTCGGATTGTCTTCATACATTTTTATTTCTTGACCAATAATTCCTTTTTCCTTCTCAACGTTTTCATCGGTAAAATACGGATGCTGCACAAAATCCAGCAATATTTCCAGGTTATCATCCACCGCCGTTGTACACGAGAACAGATAGGTCGTGCTGTCAAACGTGGTGAAGGCGTTTGCCTGCGCACCGGTCTTGGCGAAATCCATAAACACGTCGCCATGCTCTTCCTCAAACATTTTGTGTTCCAGAAAATGCGCGATGCCGTCAGGCACGCGAATGCGGGTCTGCCTCTCCGGTTCTATAAATTCACTGTCGATAGAACCGTAGCGGGTGGTGAATCCGGCATATGTCTGCCGATAACCATGTTTCGGCAGTATGTATACCTGTAGCCCGTTTTCCAGACGTTCGTGAAAGACGGATTCTTGAAGCCGTTCATACCGGGTTTCCTGCATGCGCTCACACCCCCCTGTCTCGCAAAAAATACACAGTGTCGACTTTTACAGTCTGCGCTACTGCTACGACATCTTTCTTTGTCACTTTGCGGACTTCGTCAATCAGTTGCGGCACGGATCGGTCGCGTCCCGTGAAACGCTTGTACATCTGCATGACGGCCCCGGTGAACGGTTGATCGTCGGATTGCAGATATTGGTTGACAAGCCCCTCTTGCGTAAACGCCAGTTCATCATCTGTTATCGCGCCGTCCGCGAGCGCTTCCAGCTGTTCGCCAATGATTGTGCGCGCCCGCTCATAGTCGCCAATCTGGATGCCCGATTGAATGAACAGCAGACCCTTGAGTCCTTCCAGACGGCTGGACGCATAATAGGCGAGGCTCGCTTTTTCGCGCACATTGGCAAAGAGTTTCGAGTGCGGAAAACCTCCGAGAATGCCGTTATACACGATCAAGGCGGGATAATCATCAGCTGCGTAGAACGACCCCGTACGCAGTCCCAGATTCAGTTTCCCCTGGTTCACGTCGAGACGTTCGACAACGACTCGCTCTTTGGCAAGCGGACGCGTTGCGGTGTCTGATTCCTTGCCTGCAGCAACAGAGGCAGTCGCGGCAGATCCCCGCAAGTTGCGCGGCCCTGCGTCCGCAGTCAGTTCCCGTCGCAAAATGGCTCCCACGTTTACGGGATCCACTGGTCCCACCACATAGACATGAAGAAAAGATTCCTGCAGAAGTCTCTGATATGTATGATACAGTGAAGAAGCGTCAATCTGCGCGACGTCCTCCAGATACCCGAGCCGCGACAGACCGTACGGCTCACTGCCGCACATCTCCTGCACACAGCGTTCTGAGGCGTACGAGACTTTGTCGTTCACCAGATTCTCGATGCGCTGCTGATGCAGTACTTTCTCCCCTTCAACATAGGATTCCCGAAAAGCTGCGTTTTCCACTTTGGGCGCCGTGATGACCTGCGCAAAGAGTCGAATCGCTTCTCCAAACAGTTGCCCCGAGCCCTCAATGAACGCCTCATGGGGAACCTGCATCGTGAACTCAACCGTTTGCAGATCACCATGTTTGTTCACCCGCGCGCCAACGCGGGCTCCATACAGATCATCAAAAGCACGCAATAATTTTCCCTGCGTATCGTACTGCTCGGTGCCCCGCAGCAGTACCTGCGGGAGCAGCGCCGTCGCTGTAACCCGCTCCCTTTGCAGTGGACGCTCAAGCTGCGCCAATACAGAAACCATCTTATACTTCTCTGTTGGCAGCACATGAAGCTGCACGCTGCCCAAATCGTCATATAGCCACTCTGTCACGCATGTCGGCCTCCACTCGTACAAAACCGTTGCATGCAGCGCCGCTTGGACAGCGCCGCGCACACAGACCTGTTTTAGTATACGTCTGCCAAAGCAAAGCATACAAAAAATTTAAGCCCCCGGAAACTCACCGAGGGCAACCTCTGTAGAATTCACGTCAACCCTTGCGCATCTGGCTCCGAACCGCCGCTTGCGCAACCTCATAATCAAGGCTCGTGATCACCTGCGATGCACGAATCCATTGTTGCACTTCCCGTTTCATCGCGGGCGACACGTACTTTGGCATTCCATGTTGGCACACCAGTTCTTTACGCGACATGTGATGGCGACTCGTACAGTGGTAGTT
>JAKADD010000294.1 GCA_021820825.1 Bacillota bacterium | reverse complement strand
TGGGTCAGGAAAAGAAGCGACTCGGGACGGCATGATTCCCATCGCGCGGTACATGCCGGCCATTTTGGCGAGACAGTGGAGTGAGAATAATCCGCCGGAACATGCTGTTTTCGATATCATTAAAAGTTGGTCAGCCAGAAATCTGAACGTGTAGCGGTTGCGCCGCTATGGATGATCGAACTGCGACGACGGAAATGGACTACGAGTGCTCATCGGGCGTCGGAGTATCTGTGTCGCGCAACTGTTCTATGACTCGGGTAAGCCAGTCCACTTCTAACTGCAGGTGAAGCATCCGGTGTTCAATGGACAGTGCAATCCCCGGAGAGCGATGATGTTGGACCGCATTTCGCAGGACATCGAGTTGATTGCGCAGATGCGCCAGACGTAACTGGAGATTGGCGGACGCCTCCTGTCCAGGCAGATGATCGAGAAACAGTAAGCCAACGTCCCCCCTATAGATCGGTAGATCGGCGCGCATCAAATTTTGCCGCAAGAGGCTGTAAAACTGCTCCTGACCTGCCGATGTGATGGAGTAGACTTTGCGCGGCGGCCGATTTCCTTCCTGCTCTGAATGAACGGTCACCAAACCGGAACGGGACATGCGTTCCAGAAGGGCGTATGCGGTGGCTTTTTTCATGTCCGTGACCTGAATGAGATTCTTCTCAATAAAATCGTTGATTTGATATCCATGCGCGCTCTGCACCATCAGGATTCCAAGTAAAAACAGAGATCGTTCATCCATGGCAGGCTTTCTACCTCCTGTCTGCGGCATGTGTAGTATAATACCGTTGACTCCGATAGTCAATGGTATTATAATCTCGATGTGATTAATCAAACGTGACTATATGCGGCCCTGAGGACGATCATACGGAGGATGGTATTCGGTGTTTAAAAAACTGATTGTGATTCTCGTCATGTTGATTACGGTATTTATCGGGTTTGGTCTCATTATCCCGGTTTTGCCGCTGATGGTCAGGCAGGTGGGAGCGGCGCCCTTCAAGTTGGGTCTGATGTTAGCCGTCTATTCAGCGGCAGCCCTCCTTACTTCGCCCTGGTGGGGGCATATGTCAGACCGCGTGGGAAGAAAACCCGTCTTGATCACCGGACTGCTCGGCTTTGCGGTCAGTTTCCTGCTGTTTGGCCTGGCTCAGCACAGCCTGTGGCTCATGTACTTTGCGCGCGTCATAGGCGGGGGTTTTTCCGGCGCTGTCACGGCGACTGCCATGGCATACATTGCCGAGGTCACAAGCATAGAAGATCGGACGCGTGGGATGGCCTTTGCCGGCGCCGCCATCGGGTTGGGATTCATCATTGGCCCAGGCGTTGGGGGCCTGTTGTCTCGCTTCGGGTTGAGTGTGCCCTTTTTTGTCGCAGCGTTGCTTGCAGTGGGGAATGCTCTTTGGGGCATCGCAGCGCTTCGGGAGTCACGCGACAGCGCACACCGTAAAGCTGATGCGGCCGCAGGGTCCGTGTTCGCCAAGTCTCGCTGGGTCGCTTTTTCAGGTTCTCTCAAGTATCTGTATCTTGTCGGTTTTGTTGGCCAGTTCGCGGTCACCTCTCTGGAGGGTACCTTTCAGTACTTTGAAATGCTCAAAATCGGCGCAAATGCGGTCGAGATTGGCGGCATGTTTGTCGTTTCCGGGTTGGTGGCCGCACTGGTGCAGGGTGGAGTCATCCCGCGCTATGTGAAACACGGAAAGGAACTCCCGGCGCTGTACGTCGGTCTGATTACTTCGGGAATCGGCCTGATTCTGATCTTGTTATCGGTGAACTTCTGGAGCGCAGCACTGTTCATCACGGTCTTCAGTGTCGGCAACACGGTTATCCGGGCGCCGCTTACTTCGCTCATTACCAAACAGACGAAGGTGGGGCTTGGACTTGCGAACGGCCTGCTGTCATCTCTGGACAACCTGGCGCGAATCGTGGGGCCTCTTTTAGCCACGGCGCTTTATGAATTGCGCCCGAGTCTCCCCTATGCGTTTGCAGCCGTGGTCACGTTTGCGGCAATCGGCCTGCTCGGCGTCTATAAACACGTTGCAAACTCCGTTGCGCCTGCACAGAAAGTGTAATAGGTCTACGTAGGCCAATTTCCTACAGGGCCTTCCACCTCCGTACACTGTGAGCACCGTACTGTTTACCAGCGCTTGTTGGGTCTGTTGCAAACCAAGAGTCAGAATGATATATAAATAGGAGTTCACAGGATAGAGTCGAAGGTGGCGGTAGTTATCGGATGCAGTTTCAGGGCATTCACAGCCCGAACGGGAGAGTAGTCTTATGATGAAGCAGAGTCAATATTCGCGTCTGGCTCACATCACTGGAGTGATCAACTCGCGGCTCAGTTTGCGGGCCATTCTGGAAAATGTGGTCATCGCGATAGCGGAAGAAATAGTCCATTGCAATTCGGTGGGCATCTATCTGCCGCAGTCGGATGGCACCTTCCGCGGCTATGCCGGAAAACCCGACCAAATTGGCGGAGTCATGCTTGACCAGATGGTCATTGACCCGAGGACAGATCAATTGGCGAGCCTGATTATTAAGACGAAGCAGAGTGTGTACATCCCTGACACCGAACTGAGCACATTGCCGGATCGCAGGCCTGTGGAATTGTTTGGGATAAAATCTCTGCTGGGATTGCCAATTGCATTCAAAGACGAGTTGTTTGGCCTGATTTTTGCGTTTAACTCTGGAGATGGAATGCATTTGACGGACGCAGAGATTCAGGCTGTGGAAGCGTATGTCAATATGGCGGCGGTGGCCATTCGAAACACCAACCTGTTCAGTCAAAAACAACTCCTGTTAGACGCCACCAAAAAACTGTCGCTGTGCAGGACGACCAGAGAAACCATACAGACGTGCTTTCGTTTCCTGGAGAAAGCGATCGACAATCCCAATGCCGCCATTCACCTGTCCGATGGTCAGGGCGGTTTCTTTCCGCTCGGCCTCGATGCCAACAGTGAGTGGACCGAGGTGCAGTGGCGAGATGTCCATAAGCAAATAAAAGTAAATTTTGAAACTGACCTCGTTTTTCAACATGTCATTCAAACGAAACAGCCACTGGTCATTCCCGATGTCTATCAGGATTCGCGGCCCAATCTGGAAGCGTGCCGCAAGTTTGGCATTCATGGACTGTTCATGCTGCCGCTGATCGCGGCTGGCGAGTTGTTGGGTGTTATTGGTATTCCGAATTTGGGGGCGCCGCGGGGATATTCCCCATCGGAGATACAACTGGCGGAGTCGATTGCCACGGCGGCGGCGTCCACGCTGTCCGATCTTTGGCGCATGGAGCGGCTGGAGCAGACGGTGCAAGCGCGCACTGAGGAATTGAAGCAAAACAACGAAAAACTGCATTCCACCGTGGCGCAGTTCCAACAGCTCACGGTGCAGAATCACATGATTTTGAATTCAGTTGCGGAAGGCATTTATGGAACAGATTTGCAGCGCCAGATCACTTTTTGCAATCGTGCAGCCGCTGACATGGTGGGTTACACAGTGCAGGATATTATCGGCAAGCGCGAAGCGGATGTATTCCATCCGAGCACTGTCCAGTTGCGGGAGTTCTTTCAGCTGACACAGAACGATGCTTCAAAAATCAGTTGCGAAGCGCTGTTGCATCGCGATCAGTCAACGTTTCTGGTCAAAATTAACCGTACTCCCATTGCAGATGACGGTCGTGTTATTGGCGATGTGGTCACCCTTCGGGATATCACTGAGCAAATGAAAATGGAATTGCAGATCAGGCAACAGGGTTACTACGATGCTTTAACGGGGTTGCCCAACCGGTTTCATTTTAATGAACGGTTACAGGCCGCGATTGAAGAGGCGCGCCAGCACAAGCGCCAACTCGCCGTGATGTTCATCGATCTTGATCA
>JAKADD010000293.1 GCA_021820825.1 Bacillota bacterium | reverse complement strand
TCAGATGGATTTTTTATCGCCAAACTGCAACGGCGCGACTGAACCATTGCGCCCATATCACGCCGGAATTTCGAGAGGAGGAACAGACATATGACCGTATCACTTTACGATATGACGCTGCCGGAGCTGGAACAGTGGCTCGTGAGCCAGGGAGAAGCCAGATACCGGGCCAAGCAGGTGTTCCACTGGCTGTATGAGCGCCGTGCGGCGAGTGTGGACGAGATGACGGATCTACCGCTTCGCCTGCGCGATCGACTGCGTTCCAGTTCGAACATGCTGACGCTGCGGGAGGTGACGCGCCAAGTGTCGGCGGTGGACGGAACAGTCAAGTTTCTGTTTGCCCTGCATGACGGAACGACCATAGAGACTGTTATCATGCGCCATGACTACGGCGTCAGCGTATGCGTATCAAGCCAGGTTGGCTGTAAGATGGGGTGCAAGTTTTGCGCGTCCACACTCGGCGGTCTGATCCGTCATTTGAGCGCGGGCGAGATTGTGCAACAACTGCTTGTCTGTCAACGCCTGCTGGATCCCGGAGGTGAACGGGTGTCCAGCGTGGTGTTGATGGGTTCGGGTGAACCGCTCGAAAATTACGAGGCTGTGATGAGATTTATCGACACCATCACAGACCCTGACGGACTGCGGATCGGACAACGGCACATCACGCTGTCCACCGTTGGACTCGTTCCGGCGATCTATCGTCTGGCGGATGAGCGACGGGGCATCACCCTCGCCGTGTCCCTGCATGCGGCGGATGATGAAACGCGTTCCAAGATGATGCCCGTAAACAAGGCGTATGACATTGCCAGCTTGTTAAAGGCATGTCACTATTACTATGATCAGACTGGCAGACGCCTGTCTTTCGAATATGCGCTCATTCGTGATCACAATGACAGTTTACAAGACGCGCGGAAACTGGCAGACTTATTGGAGTCACTGCCGTGTCATGTTAACTTGATTCCGATCAACTACGTTCCTGAACGTAACTTGAGCCGAACGCCTCGCGAACAGATTAAAGTTTTCGTGACGGAACTGCAGCGCCTGGGCGTCAATGCCACGATCAGGCGGGAAATGGGCTCTGACATCGCGGCTGCCTGTGGGCAATTGCGGGCAGAACACGCCCAGGAAAAGGTGTAGGGAGTGAGAGCAATGCAGTTGGCCGCAGCGACCCATGTGGGCCTTGTGCGCAAAATCAATCAGGACGGGTATCTGATCAAACAGGAGTCAGGCGGCGCCTATGTCGTGTGCGTCGCCGACGGCATGGGCGGACATGTCGCAGGCGAAGTGGCCAGCGCGCTGGCGCTCGGGTCGCTATGGGAGGCGCTCGGCGGTCTGGCGCCGGAGTTGGACCAGGGCGACCGACTGCGGTCAGCCATTCAGGCCGCCAATGAAAAAATCCATTGCCAGGCCAACAGTTCGGAAGTGTATACAGGCATGGGCACCACCATCGTGGCTGCGGTTGCGGATTCTCAATACATATGGATTGCGCATGTTGGCGACAGTCGCGGCTATCTGTGGCGCGCGGGCGGAGAACTGACACAATTGACAGAAGATCATTCGCTGGTCAACGAATTGGTGAGACGGGGACAGATTCGTCCGGAGGAGGCGCTGTCGCACCCACAGCGACATATGCTGACACGGGCTCTTGGCACGCTTCCGGATGTGGTGATCGAAAGCAGGCGAGTTTCCTGGAGCAGGGGGGATATACTGCTGATCTGTTCAGATGGACTTACAACGCACGTATCGGACGCCTGGGTACAGGATGTTCTGGCGGGGGATAGCGCCCTGCAGGCCAAGCTGGACGCTCTGGTTCAGTCAGCTCTTGAAAAAGGCGGACACGACAATGTGACGGTGGCGGCATTGTTCAATGATGACGGCATAGAGCGGAGGGATGCATCATGATCGGACAGATTCTGGGCGGCCGTTATCAGATAATGGAGAAAATCGGCGGAGGCGGCATGGCAGTCGTGTATCGGGGTCTGGACGTGCTCCTGCATCGGCCGGTATCGGTCAAAACGTTGCGACCAGAGTATGTTGGCGATATGGACTTTATTCGGCGTTTCAAACGCGAGGCGCAGGCGGCGGCCAGTTTGTCCCATCCAAGTGTCGTCAACATTTACGACGTGGGTCAGGATGGCGACCTGCATTATATAGTAATGGAATATGTGGATGGCAAAACACTTAAGCAGGTCATTGATGAGAGGGCGCCTCTGCCAGTCGACGAAGCTGTCGATGTCGCGCGCCAGATTTGCGATGCACTGGCTCACGCTCATGAACACAATATCGTTCATCGCGACGTCAAGCCGCATAATATCCTCATCAGCAAGTCCGGACGCGTCAAAGTGACCGATTTTGGAATTGCGCGCGCGATCTCAACAAATACGATCACGCACAGCAGCAGCGCCATTCTTGGATCTGTTCACTATTTTTCTCCAGAACAGGCGCGCGGCGGCATCGCCGATGCGAAGTCCGATGTGTATTCACTCGGCATTGTGCTCTATGAGATGCTCACTGGCAAGTTGCCCTTTTCGGGAGAGACGCCGATCAGCGTGGCGCTCAAACATTTGCAGGAATCGTTTGTGGAACCGCGAAATCTCGCGCCGCGGATTCCCCAAAGCGTCGAAAACATCGTTTTGAGAGCGCTCATGAAAGACCCCCGTGAACGGTACCAATCGGTGAGACAGATGGCGAACGATCTGGAACGCGCCCTGTTGCTGCCTGATGCGCCCAAATTCGTGTCGCCGGGAAATTATCTGGACAACAGTCCTACGATCGAGATTCCGATGATGCTGGGAAGCAGTGCGTCTTCGGTTGAAGACACCCAGCAGGACGGAGAATTTTCGGAACCGAAAAAGTCACTGAAACGCCGGATCCTGATTATTCTCGCCTGGTTCCTGGGCTTGGGGGCTCTGGTCGTTCTGGCTGCAGTCGCCGCGTTCTATATCATGGTCACGTTTATCCGGGTGCCCACGACGCAAATGCCGGATGTCGTGGGAATGTCCTATGCGAGCGCACGCAGCATTCTGATAGAACATGGCTTTCACTCGAACAAGATTCGCGAGGTATTAGACCAGAATTCCACCTCGCATGTGGCCATGGGCGATGTGGAAAGGCAGAGTCCGGCGCGCGGAAACATCATGACTGATCAGGAGGTGACCCTTGTCGTCAAGAACGGCAGCGCGCAGGTGACGATGCCGTCCTTGGCGGGCTACACCCAGAGCAATGCCTATCAGCAGTTGAATGGCCTCGGTGTTCCAAGCGGCAATATTGCGGTGACCAATCAGCAGAGTGCAACCGTGCCTGTCAATCAGGTGATTTCGACATCCCCGGCGGCTGGCACAACATTTACGACAAACACCACCCAAGTGGAACTGGTTGTCAGTTCAGGCGCCCAGTCAGCCGCTGTTCCTGATGTGGGTGGACAGACGCTCAGCGCCGCTGCGAATGTGCTGAAATCCGATGGATTTGTCCTGGGCTCGGTGACCAAGGTGTCATCGTTCTCTGTGCCTGCCAATCAGGTGATCAGCCAGACGCCGTCGCCCGGTCAACAGGCCACGGCGGGCTCGGCGGTCAAACTGACCGTGAGTTCCGGAGAACCAGCCGGCACAACGGTCACCACCGCCAATGTCAACGTTCCAATTCCGCCTGGCACCACACTGCCCGTTGAAGTGAAGATCGTGGTTACTGACGCGCTGGGTACGCGCACTGCGGTCACGGCTTCGCAGACAAATCCATCGGCGACGTATCAGGTCCAGGTCACCACGACGCCATCAATCAGCGGGCAAGTCAGTGTCTATGAAAATGGCCAGATGGTGTCGACCAACACGGTCACAGGCGGCAGCGGAACAGGCACTGGAACAGGCACTGGAACAGGCACTGGAA
>JAKADD010000292.1 GCA_021820825.1 Bacillota bacterium | reverse complement strand
TTCCATCCAGTCGTGAGCAGAGTCGCGCAAATGCCAGAACTGATCAGTGCAATTCGCCACAGTTTGGCCATTCCCCCACCTCCGAAATGGTGCGCAGCGCATGCTTTGTCATCACAGAATATGCGCATTTGCCAATACTTAGACTGCAGGCGGGCTGACCGATATTCCGGTCAGTCCGCCTGCAGTCACTGCTCGCACGCAAATCTCACTCTGTCGCGACATCCTGGTCGGTCTGCTCGACGCCTGGAAGCACCGCCATAAAGTGCTGCTCGGGATCCTGGAGCAGCGGCGTCAGGCGGTCGGCAGCCTCCTGCTGGTTTGATCGCGTAAGTTCCCTCTGGTACATGCCCAGCAATTCCTGGACATCAAGCACACCCGCTGGCCGCAGCGGCGTCAGCGATACTTTGGCGCCTTTGGCCAGTCTGCGCCGCAGCGCCTCCACAGTCAGTCCGAACTCCGGCTGCAGCCGCAGATACACGGCGCCGCCGGTCATTCCAGAGCAGATCCAGGGGCCGGGATCGCCCAGTACGATCGCCCGTCCGCCCGTCATGTATTCAAATGCGAATCCCTTCACATTGGCCCTGTCTGCGACTCCTGCACGGATATCGTACACTGGCGCGGACAGTTCGTCGCCAATAATCACGTCGGCGCCCGACAGACGAATGCCCGCGCGCGCGTCCGCGGTGCCCTGAATGATGAAAAGACCGCGTTGGGCGCCATATGCGACGCCTTTCCCGACACACCCGCCAACGCGGACGCCATATCGATTGACACCCTTCAAGACGACGATTTTGCCGCCCAGCGCACTCTTCCCAACGCCATCCTGCGCACCGCCTTCCACCCTGAGCAGTACGCCGGGGGCGTTGTAAGCGCCAAACCCATTGCCTGCAATGGAACCACTCTGCAGTTGCACAGAGGCGCGCGCCAGACCCTTGCGACGTTCCCGCACTTCCGAGCGTACGACAGATCCAGAGAGCATGCCTCCGATCACTCGCTCACCCGAATGCACACACACCGCTCCGTAAGACAGCGACTCACTTCCCGCCGCCATTGCGCTCACCGCTTTGGCGCCCAGTTTGGCGGTCAGGGATTCTTGACCAACCATGCTCGGCCGCGCCAGCGACCATGCGAACCGATACTCCTGCCGCGAGTGATGAATGAGCAGATCGCTCAGATCCAGCAGTTGTGCGCCCCGCGTCTGCACTAGCCAGTGCGACTGACCGACCAGCGACTGCAGAGAAGAAACGCCCAAACTTGCAGCGATTGTTTTTACTTCAGACGCAACTCCCTCAAAGTAACGGCAGAGCTGCGCTGTCGCAAGCTCCAGCTCGCGCGGCGCAAATGCCTTCAGTCCGTGCGCCTGCGCCTGTTCAACTGATTCAATCTGCGTTGCGATGCCGACATGGCAGGTATCCTTGTGGCATGCCCGACAGCCGGTGCAGCCGATCGCGATCATGGCCATCGTGCCAAAACCCACGCGGTTGGCGCCGAGCAGCATCATCTTGACAACATCGAGTCCACTCTTGATGCCGCCGTCGCACCACACTTCAACAGAGTGCCGCAAACCAGAATCAAGCAGCGCTTCGTGCGCAAGCTTGACACCAATCTCCACGGGCAACCCAACATGGCGCAGGGCATGGACGCGCGCAGCGCCTGTTCCGCCGTCGAAGCCGCTCAGAGTGATCACGTCAGCGCCAGCTTTGGCAATGCCTACGGCAATCGTGCCGATGCCAGGCACAACCGGCACCTTTACCGCTACTTTAGCGCGGGGATTCACGGTTTTTAACTCATCGATCATTTGCGCCAGATCTTCAATGGAGTAGATATCGTGATTATTGGACGGAGAAATCAGGTCGGTTCCCTGTCGCGCATTGCGCGCATTGGCAACTTTCGCAGACACCTTCGACCCCGGCAAATGGCCGCCCTCGCCCGGTTTTGCTCCCTGCCCGATTTTGATTTCCAGCAGATCCGCAGAGTTGCAGAGTTCCGCATTGACGCCAAACCGCCCCGAAGCGATCTGGTGACCGCGATTTTTGGCGAATCTGCCAAGCATGTCCTTGATCTCTCCGCCTTCGCCGTTCATGGCAACCATATCGAGTTTGACAGCCGCCGCCGCGTATGCCCGAAAGGCCGTTTCTCCCTGCGATCCAAAAGACATGGAACTGATTACAAACGGCAGTTCATGCTCCCCGATTGTCAGATCCACGTCGTCCGCAGCCAGATCCCGTTCCTGTTTCTGGGCAGAAATGTCAAGCAGATGCCGCAACGAAATAGGCTGCGCAATTTCGAGTTCTTGCAGTTTGCTCGTGAAGTCGCCATACAACGCCTTGCCGGAGGCCGCGTCACCCGCTGTCTTCCAGATGCGCGGCCACAGCTGATACGGTCGCGCCAGCTTTCCTGCGCCGTCGCGCAATGATTGCGCTCTGCTGCGCGCGGTTGCCTCGAATGCAGCGAGCGACCCCGCAGGCGCATTTTCTCCGAAGAACGACCTGATATCCAGCAGAGACGCTACTTCATCCGCGAGTCCAATGGCGGAAAATAGTCTGTCATACCCGCGCAGTTCATGAATCCCGAGCGTTGACAGCACCTTTTCCAGACCTTTGACCAGAGCCGTATAAGCATTCTCAATTCCTTTCCAGCCATCAAACGCGTAAGCCGACTCAAAATAGAGATACGGACACAGCGCGTCAGCTCCGAGCCCGACCAACACGGCGATATCGTGAAGATTCCGGATTGCGCCGGATCTGAGGACGATGTTGCACGCTCTTCTCTGCGATTCGCCGTCCTCGGTGTACAGCGCGCGCAACGCGCCGTGTGCGACGCCGACAACCAGCGCCGGATCGATTGGCGAGGCGCCGTCTGCAAAAGCGAGTCGATCATCAAGAAGCAGGAGCACCGCGTTATCCGCCACTGCAGCCGTCACTTCCGTCTTCAGGCGCTGCAAGGCTTCCGGCAACGTTTCGTCAACCTCTATGCGGGGATAGATCTCAGCCACGCCGCCAGGTTCGCGCGCCATGTAATGGGCCACATCTTCCAGCAGCTGAGTGCCCGTCTTGTGAGCCAGCGCGCGATAGCGATCGGGCTCGTCGACATCGTGCCCGCCAATCAGAATCGGACTTTGCAGTTCCATGCGCAGTGCAGTGTGCTCTCGCGCCCGGAGCGTCGGTCTGCTTCCCAACACGACGCGAGTGGAGAAGTGTTCGATTTCGCGTTCGCGATCAATCGCGGGATTCGTGACCACCGCCACTGTCTCTTTCAAAAAGTCAGCGACGTTTTGTTTTTGCTCGGCCAACACGGCAAGCGGACCGTCAAAGCCCAGTGAACGAATCGGTTCAGCGCCGTTTGACGCTTGGTGCTCCATCACACGAACGTCCTCGACGTCCCAGCCAAATGCGGCCATTCTCGTCTCACGGCTGTTTTCCTCGATGCGCATTGGCGTGAGATGCACCCCGCCAAGCACTGCGGGTCCACCAAATGACAGACCATGTCTGTGTCCGTTAAAATAATGTCGCTTGCTCATCCGCGACAGCGTTTCTTCCTGAGCCTCCGCGTGGCTGTATACGACCACCGATTCCGCCTCAGGCAACTGAACGTACACTTTCTCACCCGGCGCCAGCGGACGCGGGTCATGAATCATATCAAAAAGCGGCACCACACCCTGCTCAGAACTGAAGACGAGACTGTGATCCGTTTCAACCATCCAGAGCGGACGCAGTCCCAGCGCATCCACCGCAAACACGGCCTCCTCGTCCGCCCGCGCCACGATGGCGGCCGGACCCTGCGCAAACGGACCCCACAGCGTCCGCATGAACATATACAGATCCTGCAGTTCCGGGCGCATCTGCTTGATTTCATTGATAATTGGCGGAAACGCCAACTCCATTGCCTCCAGCAGACTGTAT
>JAKADD010000291.1 GCA_021820825.1 Bacillota bacterium | reverse complement strand
GCCGAGGTGCTGTTTGGATGGCGTTTTTCTCCCGCTCTGTTCAATCAGGAACAGCATGTCAAATGGATCCAGATGATGGGCGCCGGCGTGGAGGATATCGCCGCCAGCCCCCTGATTCCTGCGCACATTCCGATCACCCGGATCACAGGGCAATTTGGACAGCCGATTGCCGAATACATACTGGCTTTTGTTCTGCATGTCGTCAAGCAGGTGGACCGCTTTCGCTATCAGCAGGCAGAGAATTCCTGGAGCCCATTTGCGACGGAAACGTTGGCCGCTCAGACTCTCGCCGTGGCAGGAATCGGCTCCATCGGGGAAACGATCGTAAACTTTGGCAGGGCGTTTCAGATGCGTGTGATCGGACTGAGTGAGAGCGGCAGACAGGCGCACCTCGTCGATCGTCACTATACGGCAGAGCAGTGGGAAGAATTCGCCGCCCAGGCTGACGTGCTTGTGCTGTCGCTGCCGCTTACGGAATCCACAAGAGAAATCATTGACGCGCGCATTCTGTCTGCGCTGAAAACGAGCGCTATATTGGTCAATATTGGGCGCGGCGCACTGATTAGGGAGGACGATTTGATCGAACACATGCGCAACAGACGGCTGCGGGCGGCGATCCTCGACGTGTTTCAGGTCGAGCCGCTGCCGGCGGACAGTCCATTGTGGCGTCTGCCCAATGTCTATATCACGCCGCATGTGTCCGGCCCCAGTTCAGTTCCGGACGTGAGCCGATTTTTTTTCGCCAATCTTAAACGCTACATGGCAGGGCAAACACTGATCGGCGTTGTGGATCGCACCCGCGGCTATTAAGACCTGTTCAAAAAGGGGTCAGAACTCCCCGGCGCATTGCGGCGTCAGCGCCAAGAATGCTCCCTCACGTACCCGAATCGTACGCTCGGTCCGCATTCTTGGCTCGCTTCCTTGCACTGCGCGGGTCTTACCTGACCCCTTTTTGAACAACCTCTATTAGGCGCGCAGGCCGGCGCTTTTCTCCTGTTTTGCGTGACCGCGCCTGATCCATAGCGCTGTCAGCCAGATGAGGACGACTGCGACGCCGCCCGCGATCAGCCATACCATGGTGCGTTTTGAGAAGCCGAGAAAGATCAGGGCGGCTCCGACATCATATGGGATGATCCCCAGTCCGGTCGTCCACAGGTACGTCCACGTTCCCACTTCGGGAATCATGGCGCAGGCGTAATTGAGGACGACAAATGGAATAAAGGGTATCAGCCTGGCCATCAACAATCCGATCGCTCCATGTTTCCCCATGAGTTCGTTCAGTTTTTGCAGATGGCTGTCTGACACAAATTTGCGGATCAGGTTTTCACCAAAGCGCTTCGCCAATAGAAACGTCACGTAGGAACCCAGCATGGCGCCCGCCCATACATAGAAAATGCCTTTCCATACGCCGAAAATCTGCATATCGATAACCATCAGGAATTCCGCGGGAAATGGGATGACGCAAAGAATCGCCATCAGGGCGACGGCGCCGAGCACGCCGAACGGTCCGAGACGGCGAATGAACAGCGTTGCGTACTGTTCATAGCGAAAATACACCCAGACTGCGATTACGCCAAGCAAAATGGCGCCGAGTGTCCACCAGATCCGTCCGCCCGCAGATCTTTTCTTATCGGGGGTATGCTTGATCATGCCATCACCTCACGCCGCCGGAATTATCCATCTTGCGCATTGAATAGTATGCGTGGGTGTGGATTTCCCATACTGACGCCGCATAAAATTCTACCTTCGTCGCCGACAATAGTGCGGAGGAGGTTTTGCGCATGCATGCCACAATCTGGTCGCTTCTGCCGTTCGCGCTGGTTATCCCCATCTCCATCATAACGCGCCAGGTGATTCCGGGGCTCGTGGTCGGACTGTTGGCCGGCGCCTACATGATGGCGCCAAGTCCGCTCGGCGGGATCAACAAGGCGCTGTACTATCTGTTCACGGAACTGTCGGTAACCGGCAATCTGCACCTGATCGTCTTCCTGTACACGTTCGGGTCGCTGGTAGGCCTGGTGCGGATCACAGGCGGCGTCAGCGGATTTGCGCAGTGGCTGGGCCCGCGTGTCAAATCCGTGCGCGGCGCGTACGCCGTAACCTGGCTCTCCTCCATTGGCACGTTCATGGCGCCGGATTTTCGCATCATAACGGTTACCCCCATCATGAGAGGGATGATGGATCGCTTTCACATCAGCCCGCAAAAAATGGCGTACGCCATCGATGTCACCTCGACCCCGCTCATCAGCCTGATTCCTGTCGGAACGGCATTTGTCGGGTACATGGTCGGACTCCTGGCTGTAGCGCTCAAACATATACACAGCACCCAGGCACCCTATCCACTTTTTCTGTCCACCATCCCGCTCAATTTCTTCGCGATCGCGATCCTTGCCATTGGCGCCTACCTGAGTTTCTTCAGTTCAGACACAAAGACAGCGCACAGGGGTGATGCGACGGCGGCAAGGGCGGGAACGATCGGCGACGCACAGGGGAGGCGACCGCATGGGGGCATACGGCAGCCTGTGCATACGGTGGTTGCCGGCGCACTGCGGCAACGGGCAAGATTTCAGTCCGAAGTGGGCAGTGTGGCTCACCCCATGCAGCGCAAGCCGCCTGAAGAGCCGCTCGACATCTACAGTGACGATGCGGTTCCTGCAACGGCAAATCTGCTTCTGCCCATCGCTTTGCTGCTGGTGTTGACCTTTTTTCTCACCTGGTGGAGCGGCGTCGGCAAGGCAACAACCTTTTTTGGGGTATTGATGAATGCCGACGCGGTCAGGGCCATGCTCCAGTCCATCCTGATTACGCTCATCGCGTCTTCTGTGTTCTATCTATTTCGGGGGCAGAGAGTGGGTCGTCTGATGTATGGGATTATCGCGGGCGGCAACGAAATGATCGCGGTCATTATGTTGCTGGTTCTGGTATGGGCAGTCTCCGGAGTGTCTTCCGATCTGGGATTTTCCCAATATGTCGGGAGTACGATGGGTGCTGTCATTCCCCGGATGTTCATTGCGCCGGCGCTGTTTGTATTTGGCTCGGTCATTTCCTATTTTATCGGATCGTCGTTTGGAACGTGGGGGATTCTGATGCCGCTTGGTTTCTCGCTTGCCATGACCACCCATGCTTCTCTGCCGCTGATTGCTGCCGCCGTGTTTGCAAGCGGCACACTCGGGGGCTTCGCCTCGCCGCTCAGCGACAACACGGTCGCCATGGCGACCGTGATGAAATTGCCTCTCGTTGACTTTGCGAACTCGCTGTTAAAGACAACACTCATCGCGGGCGGCGCGGCGACTGTGGGATTCGCTGCGGCCGGGTTTATGATGTAGCTGCGACAGGCGCAGACGAAAGACGGAGCTCCTGCCGGGAACGTCCGTCGTGCTTCCGGCAGGGTCGCATCCTCTGGAACAGGCGCCTTAGAACATGCGCTTGACTGCGGAAATATGGCCGTACCAATAGGAACCCGGCCGCAGTGGCAGATACCCCGCCTTGTGGAGGCCGCCGCCTTCCTGAATCATCTGTCCGTTGCCCACAAATATTCCGACGTGCCCCCCCTGATCAAAGGCGACAAGATCCCCTGGGAGCATGTTGGCGGTTTTGGTGGGAACGCCAACGTTCAGATACTGGCCCTTGCTAGACGTTGTAAACAGGTAGCCGAGCGAATGGTGATACACGTATTCCGTGTAGTTGCTGCAGTCGAAGCCGTATTGCCCACGGTCCTCATTGTGACCCCAGATGTATGGTGTGCCGAGTTTGCTCTGGGCGATCTGCTCCACAGCCGCCACTTTCGCGGTCCGACTGGCGTGAACGCCTGCCACCGGTGTGATGGCCGGGTCGATGTGGACGCCCGGCGGCGGGATGGGTATGCTTCCGCTCACCGCTGACGCCGAGGCGGCGGCTCCTGCAGACT
>JAKADD010000290.1 GCA_021820825.1 Bacillota bacterium | reverse complement strand
ATCGACCGCCACTCGGTCGCCGACGCGAACAGCCGCCACACCCGAACCGACAGCCGCTACAACCCCCGCGAATTCATGACCGGGAATCAGCGGATACCCTGACAGAAAGTTCCCTTCATAAATGTGCAAATCCGTACCGCAGATGCCGCACCGCCTGACCCCAATCAGCACTTCGCCCGACTGCGGCGCAGGAACCTCCACATCTCGCACCACCGGAGTTCTTGCCGCCTCCATAACCACTGCGCGCATGCCTGTCTCCCCCTTCGCATGGAATAGTTAGCGCTTTCATCGGAAAATATGCTTCGATATTATCATGTATCGATATTACCGTCAACACTAATAAACAAAAACGAACAATGGTCGGTAATCCGAATGATTGCGCCCAACTTCAGCCAAAACAGACGGTTCACAAGGTAAGTCGAACCGTTGTAACCGTTTGACATCGTGCTGTGCTTAGAGTTTAATGATTCCATACAAACGTATTCTGATTGTTTTCACACTCTTTACTATGCGAATTTGCGCTGTTGGTTAAATTCGCTGAATTATAGCGAGTCTATTGTTAGGGGGTGGGCGCATGTTCACTTCGAATCGGTTGCAGCGAATGTCTGAATGGATACAGGCGCGACGCAACGTCTCGGTTCAGGAATTGATCGAGCGTTACCAGGTCTCGGATATGACGATTCGACGGGACTTGCAAAAACTGGAGGAAAATAACCTTGGCTTCAAGAGAATTCATGGCGGGGTGATCTGGAACGAGACCGATATCCCCTTCATTCTGCGTGAAAATGATCACACGGTCGAAAAACAGCGAATTGCCGCCTATTGTCAAAGCATCATTCAATCAGGAGATACCATCATTCTCGATTCCGGCACAACCACCTACGAGATTGCGGTGGCGCTGTCTGAGTCAAACATGCGCGACATCACGGTCATCACGTATGCGCTTAACGTTGCGCACCGCCTGCGCAACGTGGACCACATATCTCTGTTGATGCCGGGTGGAGAATTTCGCAGGGGCACCCAGTCGTTCGTGGGCAGCACGGCCAGGCGCTTTTTTGAGACGATCTACGCTGCCAAGGTATTCGTGTCCACCAGCGGCGTCACTTCAGAAGCGGGATTTACCAACGCGAATTTTGCGGAAGTGGAGATCAAGCAAGCGTTGAGTCGAGCCAGCGAATCAGTTTACTATTTGACAGATTCGTCGAAATTCGGACAGCGATCGCCCTATATATTTGCGCCCTTGGCAAGCGGAACAAAAATCATCACAGATCAAAACCTTGATGACGATTGGACATGTAAACTGGAAGCTCTTCACGCCGATTTGGTCAAAGTATAATCTTTGCAATGAATCAACCACCAACAGGGGAGTGTTAGTCAGCATGAATGGAAAATCATATCGATTAAATCGTATTTTTAGACCAGACACGGGTAATACGGTCATTTTACCGGTGGATCACAGCATCAGTTTGGGTGCTGTGCCCGGACTCGAAGACCCGATCGGTGTGCTGACGCATCTATCCCATGCGGGTGTGGACGGGATTCTCCTCAACGACGGCTTGAATACGCATGCCGACGCCGTGTTTACGGGCAGAAACACCCCGGCGCGTATAGTGAACGCCGATTGTTTCTACGAAGATGGCCAAGGCATAACTCACGGGCAGATCAATTGGCCGGAGTTGGCGGTTCGCAAAGGGTATGATGCGATCAAGGTTTTGCTGCTCTGGGATCAACCAGCGGCGTCTCGCATGGAAAACGTCAAGATGCTCGCGGCCATGGTGCGAGAAGCGGAGAAATGGGAGTTGCCTGTGATGATCGAACCCACAACCGTCCATCCCGTCAGCGACTTGCAAACGAAAATCGCCCTTCTTTCAGATGCGACGCGCGTGGCGTACGAGCTCGGAGCAGACATATTGAAGGTGTCTCATCCAGGCAATTCAGCAACATTAACCACATGGTGCAACCAGTATAAGGTCCCGCTAATCTTGCTTGGCGGCGGATTGGCGGGCGACACGGAGCAAGTTATCTCGCTCGTCAGCGAGGCCATTAACATAGGGGTTCGCGGTGTAGCTATCGGCAGAAATGTGTGGCAACGCCCACAGGAAGAAAGCGAGCGCGTTCTAAGAGCTTTCGTGAACGTGATCCATAGAGATAATCGACCGTAATATGAATCCAACAAGACAAACGGAGGGAAATCAAAACAATGCCCTTTGCAACAATCGATGTTCTGGCGATTGGAATGACGGGGGCGGATGTGCTCATCCGCCCAGTCGATCACCTTCCACCCGCTCAGGGACTTCAGTTGATTCAGGATTTGGTTTTCGCCACGGGCGGTGTGGCCTCCACCTTCGCGCGTGACTGCGCTCGCTTGGGTCTGTCTGTCAGTTTGGCGGGGAGCGTGGGCAAAGACGCATTTGGCGGGTTGACTATCCAGGAAATGCAATCTGACGGCATCGATCTTGAGCACTTTTTGCAACACGAGGATCTGCCTACGGCAAGCACCGTTGTACTGGTCGACTCTGCGGGCGAGCGCAGCTTCCTGCACCGCCCGGGCGCAGCGGACCGCTTGATTGATGTTGCCGAGATCAATGTGCGAGCGTACCGCCATATCCATTTGGGCGGCATGCCCTTGATCCCCGGCTATGATGGAGCTAAGGGGCTCGAACTGTTTAGGAGCGCCCACAAGGCAGGCGTTTCCACCAGCATCGATACGGTATTCAGCCCTCTGGATCGATGGAGTGCGACACGCGAAATATTGCCCGAAACGGATATTGCTATGCCCAGCCACCTGGAAGCCGTTAGGCTGACAGGCGAAGAAGATCCGCTGAGGCAAGCTGCCTACTTAGTGGACTGCGGCGTCAAGATCGCCGCGATTAAACTCGGAGAGCAAGGTGCAATATTCTTGACGGAAGGGCAACGCCCCTTTCAGGCGATCCCGCCCCGCACTGCGGTGGTGGATACAACGGGAGCCGGCGAAGCCTTTTGCGCAGGTTTCATATATGCTTGGCTCTCCGGATGGGGTCTGAATGCGTCAGCAGAGTTCGCCGTCATGTGCGGTTCCTACGCCACACAAACTATGGGCGGCCCAACAGCCATGAGGCCGGCGAATCAGATGCTGGTTCTTGCACAGGATTGGAAGCCGACGATCCAATATCTATAAGACACTACAGCCCAACTATTCCAGCATGAACGCTTCCTGCACTGGAACTGAACTCACTTGTCTCATATAGTTGTCTAATGCTATGTGATTTCCCAGGGATGGAACAAGGTTCGTCGCATTCAGCGCAGCGGCAGCCACCCCATACTGTACAGCGATCCGTATGTCACCCGTCTGAACCATGCCATAGGAAATCCCGGCAACCAACGCATCTCCGCAACCGATTGGATTGCGCACGGCCACAGAGAGCGCCGGAATCAACGTTGCCTGTGCGTGTTTTGACACCAGTATCAGACCACGCGAGCCAAGACTGACCAGCACGTACGAAATTCCTGTCTGCAGCAAAGACTGCGATAATTCGACAATGTCCGCTGTCGAAACCGGAACATCATCGATTCCAACCAAAAACCGGAACTCTTCTTCATTCGGTTTGATCAGCAGCGGGCCGGCCGCGATCCCCTTCTTTAAAGCCGGCCCGCTGGAATCCAGATAAACGGGTACGGACAGCCGATTATAATAATGAATTATCTCAGCGTACAAAGAATCCGGCGCCCCTTCCGGTATGCTCCCCGATATGACGACCAGATCAGCATTTGGATTTAGCGACTCCCAAAACCTCTGTATGTCGCCCTCGCTGAGGGTCGGCCCCGGTTCGTTGATCACAGTAGTTCGATCACTCTCCACCAATGTCGTACAGACGCGGCTGCCCTGTTCGATCTGCGTAAACTCTTCAAACAGGCCAGCCTGCTTGCACT
>JAKADD010000289.1 GCA_021820825.1 Bacillota bacterium | reverse complement strand
CACAAGTTCGGCGAGTGTTACGTCGTCTTCAGGTGTCCATGCATCGGATCTGGACGCCCATCGCTCCATGAGTTCCATGTGTCTCTATCCCTCCAAACCTTGATAATATCTTTATGTCCGATTTTTGGAAGAAAGATACATGTTGCAGACAACGTCAATAAGATATGGTATGTTTATAGACCTGAGGTGTGCACATGTGTGAGGGGGCTGCCAATGGAACGATGCTTAATCGCGCTTGATCTCGATGGTACACTGTTGACCAGCGACAAGCGCATCTCTCCCCGAACCAAGGGAACTCTGCAGGCGGTGATGAAAGCGGGCTGCGATGTGGCCATTGCCACCGGCAGGCCTCCGCGCACAAGCATTCCCTTTGTCAGGGAACTCGGTCTGACGACACCCCTGATCAATTTTAACGGCGCTTTGGTGCACGGGCATGGCATGGTGGATATAAGTCTCCACACTCCCATCGATTATGAGGTGGCCATGGCGGCCCTGAACGTATGTTATGAGATTGGAATCCGCAATTTGATGGCTGAAGTCAGGGACGAATTTTACCTTCACTCCAATACCTGCCTGGTGGATCCACTGATGGATGTGGGCAACCGCGCCCCGCTCGCGGTTGGAGATGTCCGTACGCTGATCGCTTCCCAGGTGACCAGTTTTATTGTAAGTCCCTTTCTGGACCGAGCCGCTGAATTGACAGAGGCGCTCCAAACCCAGTTTCACGACACGCTGACGGTGCGTGCCTGGGGCGGCGCGCACCAGACGATCGAGGTCATGAGCAACCGCGCGTCTAAAGCCAGCGGTTTGAAGCAGGTGGCGGATCTTCTTGGCTACGACGCCGCACAGATCATTGCCTTTGGCGACGAATTGAATGATATTGAAATGTTGCTGTATGCAGGAACCGGCGTGGCGATGGGAAACGCTCGGGAAGTGGTCAGGAGCGCGGCCGACTTTGTCACGGACACCTGCGATCGGGATGGCATCGCCAAGTTTCTGGAGCGGAATGTGCTGGCCCAGCTTGCGGCGCACTCATAGTCCGGATTCCGATTGATGAGTTTATTTATTCGAGGGGCTCGAAATCGACGACCAGCAATTGCTCGGCGGCCGGAGTCAGACGTGCCACAAGGCGCTGGTGGTCAGGATGCGGTCCATAGGCCGCGAGACTGTCCTGGTCTACAAAAGCGCCCAGCAGCGCGGCGTCGAACCCAAGGCTGCGGGATGACGTGTTGTGACCGGTCTGATAGCTGATAATTCCGAGTATCTGATCTTTTAATTGCAAGGCTTGACGAAGAATATCCTCTCTCTCTTCTGCCGCTGTCTCCGCTTTCCATTTGATCAAAACCACATGTTCGATCATCGTGCCAACCCCTATCTTTAAGTTGTCATCAACCAACCTGTATCTGCTATAGTATAACGCAGAAGACTGAATGCGGCTTATTGAGGAGCGATTGAATGGCTGTCATGGAATTGGATCAATTGGCCGTGCTTGCAGAGCGGGTGATCGCTGGTCAGACAATTGGAGCAGAGCAGGCTTTGGCGCTTCTGGACACCCCGGATGAGCGTCTGCTGGATCTGCTGGCGGCAGCCTACAAAATCCGCCGTTTTCACTTTGGCAACAAAGTGAAGCTTAACATGATCGTCAATGCCAAGAGCGGGCTTTGCCCGGAAGACTGCGGCTATTGCTCACAGTCTATCGTTTCCGAGGCGCCCATTGAGAAATACGCGTTGCTTGAAAAGGAGCAGCTGGTGGCGGGTGCGCAGGAAGCGCTTCGCAGGAAGGCCGGTACGTATTGCATCGTCATGTCGGGCCGTAAACCCGCGAAAAGCGAACTCGGCGAAGTGGTCGCAGCGGTGAAGGAGATTCGCGCGACGACGACACTCAAGATCTGCGCATGCCTGGGGCTGATCACTTCGGAAGACGCGGAACAACTGGCGGAGGCGGGTGTGAACCGATTTAACCATAATCTGAATACGAGTGCGAATCGCTATGACGAGATTTGCCATACTCACACTTATGACCAGCGAGTGACAAGCATTGAACATGTCAAGCATGCGGGTATGTCTCCCTGTTCAGGTCTTATTGTCGGCATGGGGGAAACGCATGAGGATGTGGTGGATGTCGCATTCGCACTGCGCAATCTTGATGTGGATTCGATTCCGGTCAATTTTTTGAATGCGATTGACGGAACGCCGCTGGCAGGGTGCAACTACCTGAATCCCCGCTACTGCCTGAAGGTGTTGGCGATGTTTCGGTTCGTAAATCCAGACAGGGAGATTCGGGTTTCTGGAGGACGCGAGCTGAATCTGCGGAGTTTGCAACCGCTGGCATTGTATGCAGCCAATTCCATTTTTGTGGGCGACTATCTGACCACCGCCGGACAGGAACCAACAGCGGACTGGCAAATGATTGAGGATCTCGGATTCGAAATTGAGGAATGCGCGTTGTAGCCCTGTGCTTTGTGTGGAATTGTGATACACTACGCTAAAACAGCGTGTTGAATTGGAGGGATAAGGAATGGCTGGCGAAGCGATTCTTGCGTATGTTCCCGACCTGATGTTCTCTGTGCAACTGCGTGAAGCGGCGGTCAAACAAGGCTGCACCATCGCCTTTGTCGATAACCCTGCGGATTTTTCCGACCGTTTGCCGCTGGTTCTGCCTGCTCTTGTGATCCTTGACCTTGCGAGCGTGGGCGCCAACGTGGATGCGGTGGTGCGCGCCAGCAAGCAGGGCGGAAGCAGAACCGTCGCATTTGGGCCGCATGTTCAGAAGGAACTTCTGGCAGGCGCAGAGCGGGCGGGTTGTGATGCGGTGTATCCCAATTCCAAGTTTAAAATGGATACTGAAGCCATTATCGCGCAGTGGCTTGCAGCGAAGTGAGGGTAGAGAACATGATTACAGGGGCGGTGGCTTTTTCCGGATTCACAGCCAGCGATTTTGATGTTTTTTCCGTACCGGGGCTGGATTTGCGCATGGCTGCCCTGAAGGAACGTGTGCGGCCAAAACTGTCAGAAATCGGTGACTACATGGCTCCTGTATTGACGGAAGCGACAGGACAGACGATGTATGCGCACGTAGCGAAACATGCAAGGCGCAAGACAAACCCTCCAAGCGATTCGTGGGTCGCGTTTTCCCAGGACGCACGGGGATACAAGAAATGGCCAACATTTATGATAGGCATGTGGTACACACACCTGTTTGTTCAGTTTGGCGTGATTTACGAGGCGCCGCAAAAAGCGGACTTCGGACGCGCGGCAATCCGCCATTATGCGGCAATCCGCCGGGAACTCCCGTCCGACTTCATCATGTACCATGACCATACCAAACCAGACGGGAAAGCGTTCTCCGATATGTCAGAGGATGACTTTCTGGAAGCGGCCGAACGCCTGACCAGCCGTAAACAGGCTGACCTGCTGTTTGGCATGGAGATTCCGCGCAGTGTCGTCCTGCACATGGGTGCTGGGGAACTGTTGTCCACCATTCATATGGCGGGTCAAACTCTGGCGCGCGTGTATCCGTTTGTCACCCCGGCAGTGTGAGGTTGGGAAGCGATTGCGTCTGCGTCGACCATCAGTCATCGGAGGATATCGTATGAATTTTAAAGACAGGGAAACCGCCTATCGGATGTTAACGTTCCATACAGAAAGCAGGAGTCTCATCCGGCACGCGCTCGCCGTTGAGGCGTCCATGCGCGCCTATGCTGAACACTTTGAACAGGATCCGGACGAGTGGGGAGTCGTTGGCCTGCTGCATGACTTCGACTATGAAAAATATCCGACGCCTGCAGAGCATACGATTGTCGGCGCGGCGATCCTGCGCGAAGCAGGTTATCCGGAACATGTCATATACGCGATTTCCGCGCATGCGGACTACAATCAGCTCAGTCGGCAGACGCTTTTGGACAAAACTTTGTACGCCT
>JAKADD010000007.1 GCA_021820825.1 Bacillota bacterium | reverse complement strand
GGATCGTATACTGTGCCGAGGCGAGTTCGGCGCAGCCGTGTCTGAGCAGCGGTACAGTATACGATCCCGCCTGAGCAGGCACATTTTTCGGTATAGACAGGAGATGCACCCTATGCAAATGGGTGTTGTGGGCCACTTGCCGCTGATCGATGCGTTTTATAGATACCTGTTTGAAGTGACGGGCGTGGTGCTCGCTTTTATCGCCATCGTCATTTTTGTCAATCTGACAAAGCGCTTTATGCGTTGGGAGATTGCGGTCTCTACAACGGCGCGCTTTCCTGACAGAAGCGGCGGCTTGAGCGCCAAAACAGCAGCTCAGTTCGACAACGAAGCAATTGGAGACGGAACCAGGAAATCCGTTTCTTCTCCTCTGATTGCCCGCCTGATACTACGGCGCGGCATCGCAGTTCTATGGATTTTTGACGCCCTGCTGCAGGCGCAACCGCAAATGGTCACACAGAGATTCGTTACCGGAGTTTTGAAGATGGTTCAACAGGACCAGCCGATGTGGTTATACCATCTGATGGAACGGGGTATCCTTGTGTGGGCCCACCACCCAATCGCCGCAAACATCGCCGCCATCTATATACAGCTAGGGGTGGGAAGCGCCCTTCTCTTTGCCGATCCAGACACGCGAATGGGCAAACTCGGTCTCTGGACATCCATACTCTGGGCCGTCTTCATATGGGTGTTCGGAGAAGGTCTGGGCGGGATACTGACTGGAAGCGCGACCTATTTGGCGGGCAGTCCGGGATCCGCCTTCTTTTACGCCGCCGCTGCGGCACTGCTCCTGCTTCCGAAGCGGTACTGGATATCCGGGAAAAACGCTTGGCTGGGGCGGATTGGCATCGGCTGCTACTGGCTGGTTTCGGCGGTATGGCAGGCTGCGCCAAGCGCCGCTTTTTATAAACCCGAAAATCTCCTCCCGTTCTTCACCACTTCAGCGGCAATGCCCCAACCCTCGTGGCTCTCCGCACCGATCAACGTTATGGTCACCCTGATCAGTGGTCATGCTTTCGCTGTGAATGCCGCCTTCGTAGTCATCATGGGTGTGATAGGGATTGGAATGATCGCAAATCGGCCCAGAACGTGGGTCGCGTACCTGGCCTTTTTTTGGCTCCTGTTCAGTTGGTGGACCAGTATGGATTTCGGGATCATGGGAGGGCTTGGCACCGACCCAAACACGCCCCCTGTTGTGGCGCTGCTCATGGCTGCCACATGGCTTATGAACCCAGGCGTCACTTCACGCAAGCACGAATCACCTGCATGAATGCAGCGCTTTTTCATCGCCTCTGTTACCGCCGTCAATGTGGATCGCCTCGGCTGAGCACCCGCGCATATTGTATAGTTTCCCCCTTCAGTTGGAATCCTGCGAATGATTCAGCAACCGATTCAAATAAAAAGGGTTGAGCAGCGCAATGTTTGCAAACTCCGACAATCCGTGGACCAGTTGGCGCCCAGACGTCATTGTTTTTGTGCTGTTAATCGCCGCAATCTACGCGCTGTTGCACAGGCGATACGCCCAGTCCGGCAAATCAGTTCTCAGTGCATCAGAGAACAGCAACGGGAATCCCCGCTCGCACTGGATTCGACACACCGCCTTTTTTCTGGGACTGCTCCTGCTCTATGCTGCGATGGCTCCTCTTGCACAGGCAGCCCAAACACGTCTATTCACCGTCTTTGTCTTCCAAATGCTTCTGGTAACCATGGTTTTGCCGTGGCTGCTTATTTTCAGTTTGCCCGCCGCAGTGTTGATGCGCCTCCTGCGCGCAAACTGGCTGGGCGCTTTATTAACCTGGTTGACCCGCCCCCTGATCGCGCTCATTTTCTTCAACGCCGTCGTCACTGCAACGCTGATCCCCGCAGTGCTGAATGCGTCTGTCACGATCGACTGGCTGCATGGTGTGATTGAAAATATACTGTTTTTAGCCGCTGTCTGTTTTTGGTGGCCGCTGGTATACCCTACCAGGGCAAAAAAATTCTCACGCGGGATGCAACTGCTTTATCTGTTCTTTGCGGCAAATTTCATGATGCCCATCATTGTCGTTCTCCTGTTTTCGACCCAACCGTGGTATGCGGTGTACAACCAAACGCCGCAATCTCCGGCCGCAAGCGCAGAACGCATGGGCGATCAACAGTTGGGAGGCGTGGTCATGCTGGGAACCATGGTCGCCGTCTATGGGGGCTTTGGCGCGCGACTGTATCTGCGGCAGGACGAATCGTTTTGGTATGCATAACATGGCAACGGCGCGAGCACAATACTCATGGGAATAAACGGGAATCATTCCGTTGCCGCTGAGGAGGCGCGCACTCATGAGAAACCTCTTAATCCGCGCACTCGGCTCGGCGGGGATCGGAACTGTGCTGTGTGCGACTGGCTGTTCGCATATTCCCGCCGCCGCCCCCGTCAACATACTGGAGGCGAATCCTGCGACAAAAACAGCCCAACTGTTTATAACAGCAGGCTATAACAGCAACAATCTGTGGAGCAATTTCGATGGTTACGCGAACGGGCGTCTGGTTGTGACCATACCCGTCGGATATCATGTGGTGCTGCATTTCACCAATGACGGAGGAATTCCCTATGATTTAGGAGTCTATACCGCCGACAACCGCGTTGCGTTTCCTGGAGCCGGGCACTCTGAGCAGTGGCTCGATATGAACCCAATGGCCGGTGTCCTGCCGGGAGACTCACAGACGTACACGTTTACAGCGAGCACCGCCGGAACGTACCGCATTGCGAGTCTGTTGTACCGGTTTCCGGCGCACCGCCCCACACATGTAGCCCTCGGCATGTGGGATACACTGCGAGTGGTGAAGGGCGGCGCGCCCAGCGCCGCCGTCAGCAGGTGAAAAACTCGCCCTGGCGGGATCGTTGTACTGTGCTGTGCCGAGGCGAGTTCGGCGCAGCCGTGTCTGAGCAGCGGTACAGTATAACGATCCCGCCAGGGCAGGTACACTTCGGATCTGAAATGGCGAAATCGGAAATGGCGATGATGGAGAACGATGATGGCCGACCATGGACACACAGATCAAACGGCTCGCACAGTACACAGCGCCGATTGGAACAAGCGAATATTTCTTGTCGTGGTGTCACTGGCGCTGGCAGCGGGCGCAGTCGCCCTGTTCCTGAACGGTTGGATTGCAGCCGTATGGCACTCCTTCTTCTACAGGGGAGCGCAGCAGGGAGCCGTGTATGTATATCAGTTTGACTATGATTATCAGCCGCAGTCCATTACGTGGCGCGTTGGTGACCGGGTGACGATCGCCCTGCGCAACATGAGCGACACACACTGGCATGAGATGGCGATTGGACAGGCGTTTGACAATGTGCCCAGCATGTTCGGCCCGATTCCAACGCAGTTTCACCGTGATTTTTGGGATGGAGTTCACGTGACGATCAGTCACGCCGCCCACGTCGATAACCTCGTCCTAAACAATGCGATTCCCACATATGTTGGGCCCAAACCCAATCTGGCGAGCGGCGGAGACTTCAGCCCCACGCTGAAACCTCGCGGAAGCATCAATCTGACGTTTACTGTACCCAATAAACCAGGCGTTTGGCGCTACGGATGCTTCGTTCAGCAGTACATGCACTATACAGACGGCATGAAAGGAACTATCACGATTTTGCCCAGCGGCGCCTAGGGAACTGTGAAATTCGATTGGGCAGGATGGGTAGCGAGAGGTTGGGAATCATGGGTGACATCATCGCGTTTGGCGTGATCTGGATCGCCGCCTCGATAGCAGGCGAACTTGGCGTTCAGGCCATCATTCAGAGAGGGCTCTACTACTACACGGCATCCACGCAGGCGCTGGACGGAGAGCGCGCCTTCGCTTTTATCCTCACGGTGCTGACGCCAGTATTCACGTTTGTGGTTGTAATGCTTCTGTACAATATGGTCCGTTTCCGGGCGCGCGGCGACGAACGTCGCCTGAGCCCCCGCCAGTTTCACACCAATAAGTTGTTTGTCAGCGCTTGGATCGCGGTGAGCGTTGCGCTGAATCTGCTCTTTTTTGTGCACCCTACTGCGTCGGCCGTGGAACAGATGTTTAACAGCGAACGAGGCCGCTATAATCGCCGCGACCTGATCGTAAACGTCACTGCCCGTCAGTGGCAGTGGCTGTTTGCCTATCCGCAGTACCACATCACGCAGGCTGTCGATGCGAACGACAACAGCGAACTATATCTTCCGAATGATCGCAATGTGAAATTCGTTTTACGGTCATTCGACCCTTTTCATACATACGATCCCCATGCTGGAGTTGTGCACAGTTTCTGGATTCCTGCGTTCGGGATGAAACAGGACATTATTCCCGGCGAGACAAGGTACATGTACATCCATACAAACAAGATCACATCGACTGCTGTCAATCCCATGGTGCGAGTGCAGTGCGCGGAAGTCTGCGGCCCTGGACACCCCTATATGGAGGCGTCGGTGCACATCGTAACGAACGCTGACTTTAACATCTGGGTCAGGCAGCAAATAAGAGCGGAACAGCAATCGTGAGCGTGACAGTTGTGCGTATCGTCGAGGAGGTTTAACAGTGAACTCGATTCCTCTAAACATAGACAGTCCAGACTCAGCGAGCAGAAAAGCAGCCAGGACGATGTTGCCCCCGGTGGTGCGCGGACTGCTCTTTGCGGCGATCGGATTTCTGGTGCTAAACGCACTTGTCAGCGAAGTGATCGATCCCATGCCGTACCATCCATTTGTCACGCGCGTATCGGCAACGATTGGCTGGGTGGCGGCGGTGTGCGGCTGGCTGCTTGGCATTGGCGGCTGGGAGATCATCGTAAGACCGTATTTGGGCCACCCTGTTGAGTGGCCGGTTCCAAACGACTGGCGCAAATACTTTATGTACAGCATGGATCACAAGGTGGTCGGATTGCAGTACATTTTTTCATCACTGGGTGGATTTTTGATCGCTGGTCTTGCGGCCATGTTGATGCGCCTGGAACTGCTGCGCTCCCATCTGTGGCTCTTCAACAATGCGAGCGCCTATCTTTCAACAGTGGGAATCCACGGTACCGTCATGATGTTTTCCGTTGGCACCGTCGCACTTGTCGGCGGTTTTGGCAATTACGTCATTCCCCTGATGATCGGGGCCAATTCGTCTGCGTTTCCCCGTCTCTCGGGGCTCAGTCACTGGCTCGTTCCAGCAGGTATTGTGACTGTGGTCATGAGTCCACTGCTTGGTCTCTGGACGACAGGATGGCGCGGATACGCCCCACTGGCAGGTCAGGATCCATCCGGAATCGTGTTTTACTATCTGGGCGTATTCGCCCTTACCGTGTCTTCGCTCATGGTGTCGATCAATCTCACGGCCACCATCCTGTTCAAGCGTGCGCCCGGTCTCACGTGGAACCGGATCCCGATGTACGCGTGGGGAATCCTGACGGTCAGCCTGCTCAACCTGATCTGGTTGCCTGAAATACAAATGACGTTTCTCATGTCTCTCCTCAATGTGATCGTACCGCTGCCCTTTTTCGAACAGGTCGGCAGTCCGCTGACCTATATGGAAATGTTCTGGCTATTTGGTCATCCGGAAGTCTATATTGTCGTGGTTCCCGCATTTGCGCTGTGGCAGGAGATACTGCCTGTGATGAGCCAGAAGTCGCTGTTTGGGCGGCAATGGGGCATCATCGGACTGGTGTTTGTCATGCTCCTCAGCGGTCTTGTGTGGGCGCACCACATGTTTACGAATATGCGCAACAACCAGATGCTGCCGTTTTCTTTTTTTACTGAGATGATCTCCATCCCAACCGGCCTCTCCTATCTGGTGGCTCTTGGAACACTCTGGCGGGCAAATCTGCGCCTGACAACGCCCACACTGCTGATACTGATGAGCATGTTCAACTTTCTGATCGGCGGCATGACAGGCGTCTTTCTGGCCGATCCGGTGGTCAACCTGCAGATGCACGACACATTTTTTGTAGTCGCCCACTTCCACTACACGATCATCGGCGCGATGGTCTTTTCGTGGCTGGCCGCCTTTTACTACTGGTTTCCAAAACTGTCCGGACGTATGTACAACGAAACCTGGGGGAAAATCGGGGCCGTCTGGATATTTATCGCTTTTAACGGCGTTTTTGGACAGTTGTTCCTGCTCGGTCTACGCGGCATGAACCGTTGGGTGCCCGTGTATCCAGCATATCTGCAACCCATGAATCTGGAGATTTCCCTCTTCGCCTTTTTATTGGGTTTTGGATTTCTGTTCCACTTTGGGCACATCCTATGGATGTGGAAAAGAGGGCCCATCGCAGAGTTCAATCCATGGCGCGCCAAAACGCTCGAATGGCAGACAGCCTCGCCTCCTGGAGACATCAACTTTGATCCCATCCCAAGGGTCGTCAGCGGTTTTTACGACTATAGCGATGAGCGCCCGACCGTCGCTCCAAAGGCGAAACCGCATCCTGTGTGACACACCGCGGCGTTGGCTGTTCTGCAGAGTTCAATCGTTCCCACTGAACAGGAGGTTAAAGCATGTCTGACATGACCGCAACAGGCGCAGGAGAAGCAACCGCTGCAGACACCCCAGCGCGACACAGAGAGCGCGACCACCGGCAGTATCGATTCGCTGTGTTTCTCTTCATTCTGTCGCAGGCGGCGGCGTTTTTCCTATTGATTAATGTTCGCTATGCGCTCGCAGGCTCCGACGTTCTCCCTGGTCTTTCGCCGCTTTTGGGCGGTCTGTTGCCGACTCTGTTGCTGGCTGTCAGTTGTGCACCCGTCTGGCTTGCCATGCGAGCGCTGAACTCTGGCGACTGGCGACGGGTCAAGAAACGGGCGGCATTTGCCTGGTGGCTGGGTTTGGCTGCGCTTGCGACGATGGTATGGCCGCTCGCATCCCATTCGTTCGACGCTTTCAATCCATATGGGGAGGTGTATCTCACTGCGCTCGGAGTGTCCGGTTTTTTTACTGTTGTTGCCCTGATCGCGCTGGGCGGCGTGGTGATTCGTGCGCGCAAGAACCTGATTGCGGGAGAGCATGCCTGGAGTGCGGAGGCGGCAGCCCTGTTCTGGAATTTTAATGCGCTGGGCTGGAGCGCGCTGTACATCGTGTTTTACTTCGTCTGAATGAGAACTGACGGGGAATTGTGAAAGGAGTCGTGTCCATGTCGCTGTTCTGGCCAACCCTGCCGTTTTATATACCTTACAGTCCCGGCATGCCAAATTGGTGGGACCTCGTCTGGTGGATTTTCGAACTTGTCATCATGTCTCTGCTGCTCGTGACGCTCACTGTCGTGGCGACGCGAGTCGACCGGGACTTTCCTCCTGATGAGTGAACACGATACAAAAACCGGAACAGGGAGGAATTTCAATGACGGCAACTCATCAGATGAAACAGTTGACGGTCGCAGTCAATAGGCTGCTTTGCAGCGGTCTGCTCGGAGCACTGCTGCTGTCTGCGCTCTCAGGCTGTACCACCTGGCCGCAGGCAGATGCAGTCGGTTACAAGGACAGTCGCACGATGAATAATGCAGCGCTGAACAACGTGGCCGTTGTTCCGACTTCTTTCGTAGTCCGTGACGGTCTGGCCCGCACACTGCGCGCCACGATTGGTCAAATGGAGTCTGCAACAGTGCTTTCGAGCGGCTCCAGCGTGTTTGTCGCCGCGACATTTCGGGGAGCGGCCGGTTCCCATCTTGCACCGTACAGCACGAACTTCCAGAAGCACATGAAACTCAACCGCTTTCGGCTCGCGCAACGCCCACTACCCGCAGTGGCCAATTCCCAGAGTATCGTCAACACGATCGCGCAAGTGGTGCGCCGTTCGGATCCGCATGCAGAGAGAGTCTACATCGCAAACGATCCGACGCTCGTTACTCATTTTCACATGTTCGCGGGAGATCGGCGGTTGGGTCAGCCGACTGGCAGCGCTGTTATTCTCGACGACATCGACAGGGTATTTCCACACGCCAGTTACCAGATGGATGCGGACTGAACACAGCAGTCGCGGCAGGCATGCGATTCACACAAGGACGGGCTCATCGGCATGATACATAAGCTGATAAATAGATGGGGCGGGTCCACTTCCGGGGCCTGCCCCTTTGCCTGTGCACCCCGCATACACGTGCAGGGATTCGTGTGCGCACTCTCACGCACACCCTGATTATACACCCATAATTAAGCGACTGCACCCCGCGTATGCAAATATATACGCCCATTTCCGTACTTCTGGGAACCCGGAGACGACAATCTGCCCGCTCCCGATGGAAGGCCGACGGGGCGGGCAGCAAGCGTGCTGTCTTATTCTTCTCTGACGGTACTGGCCAGAACCTTGACCAGCATCGCTGAGGAGTCGGTTAAAACCTCGATTCCCTCATGAAAGGTGAGATCGGAGACAAGCAATTGATCACCAACAGCCAGACTGCTAATGTCGACTTCGAATGAGGTTAGCAGCTTATCCGCCATGCAGCGCACTTCTATTTCGTGTATCTCAACTTGGAGAATACCCCCGGTTTTTAGACCGACCGGTTCTCCGAGGAAATGAATCGTTATCTTTGTATCAATTTTCTCGTCCACGTTGATTTGAAAAAAATCGATATGAAGCAACTTGCCCGTCAGCATATCTCTCTGAATGTCGCGAACCAGCACTGACTTCTTGCCGTATTTAGGGATTTGCACTTGGAGAACGGCATGCGGGTTCCGTTTTAATGCTTCGGTTATATCCTTTTCGCTCACTTCAACGGAAATATTATCGGCATGGGCGCCGTACAACACGGCTGGAATGTGTCCCTGCTTTCTTCGTTGATTCAATTGGCCCCGGTTAAAACTGGTTCGTTCCGTTAATTGCAGAGAATTCGTCAACGTATTTTCCTCCTTAAGGGATTTGGCAACGATGAACGAAGTATCTGGTCGACCATATTTTCTTGGTGAATAATTATCATACCATACTTGTCCTCTGGAACATACAACGGGCTGGGGGAGATCAGGGCTGACGCATGAGTTCGTATTGGAGAAACCGGCTGGACCATTCGATATCATCACCGCGTACAATCGTTTCTTTACCTTACCAGACGAGATTGCTCAGGATCGCTTATTCTGGTTTTCTGTTCCATTGCTACACAAACCCCCACCCTGTTGCTCTGTGGTTTGATTAAGCATTGGGAGCCTCTTGATCCCACAAAACCGGCTCATAATTATAGGTGTCCGATAATTCAATCCGCATTCGCGGATGTTTCTGGATGCCAAAACTACGAACAAGAATTTCGACCGTTTCTCCTTCGTACAGACTAAGTGCGTTGTGCACCGACCCCGTTAACTCCAACTTATTCGAATCCGTTTCGTCCCACAATATACCAACAAACGGTTGATCATCGCCAGCATAGTAGTTGTGCGCGATCCCTCGCGCTACCGACGTTTCTTTGACTTCTGTCGCAACTTCGATTTTCTCCAACCACTCACGGTGTTGCGACAGATACGCGACTGTGATTCCAGCATGATTCTGCGCATACTCGATCTCGCGTCGCGTGCTTTCTCCGATGTAGCCGCCAACATCAATGACTATAACTGCATCAGACAGATCGATCTTATGCAAATGCATCTGGTTGAGCCTGTCTTTCTCCTCCTCCGTCAGTTGCCGACCAAAGTAGTCTTTGTAGATGCCAGCGGTCAAAACAACAGATCCTTCCATCGTCAAGATTGCATTCATTGCTTCGAATTCACGTTTGAAACGCGTCGAACCACAAAGCGTGACAGTGGGGTAAATTTTCATTTGCATGTTATTCGCCGCCTTTCTGTGAGTGTGCTTTGTATATGGATGATGTACTGCATTTCATTTTATACTATTTCCCGCCTCGCCACGAGACTACCCGACAACCCGAACGGGAATACAGACAACGCGCTTCTCGATCAGACTGATTAATTGACGACTCGCGCCCCGCCAAACGCACAAAACCGATCCCCAGAGACGATGATGCATTATTTCGCAATGCGAAGGGAAGACCCCGGGCATACATGCCTCTTCGGGCGCACAAAACAGCGGCGTCCTGGAAATCCAGGACGCCCCGCTATGACAGCTGTTTGGCGGAGAGGGTGGGATTCGAACCCACGGTAGCCTCACGACTACGGCGGTTTTCAAGACCGCTGCCTTAAACCACTCGACCACCTCTCCAAGAGCGCGTGAACCATGTCATTATAGCACAAGAGAACCCTGCCGCGCAGCCCTGACGATCCCCTTTTGCGGCATCGCCAGAGCGTTTTTTTCGCTCCAGCATTCACCAGCATCAGGACAGGAATCTCAGCGCACCATAGAGATGTGTACTCACACAAATTGTGCACAGGCGCGAACATCGAGGAATCGCAGGAAGTTGAGGGATCCATCTATGGGCGTATTTCGCAACCTGACTCTCAGCAGTCTGTTGACAATCGTGCTTGTCATGGTCGATCTGCCTTCTACATTCACGGACCAGTCACGCGGTTGGCTGACAGGCCGTACAGGCTATGCTGCGCAACCGTCTGCCAAGCATAACGTCACAGTCCGAGAACCATTCGCACCTGTGCAGCCTGGTTCGGTGACATTGCGAAAGTTCCCGTATCCGTATCGCGCCATGCTGGCAATCGCTTCTGATGCAGACGGTCTGACCCTGCGCAAATTTATCCTCATTCACCGCTTCCTCAACACATTTGAAATGACATCCATGGGCAGGGGACTCGGACTTGATATCGCGGACTCGTTTTTTTTCTTTGTTGGAACAGATCGTCCAGGTGCAATCGATACGCATAACACACTCTGGCAAGATCAGATGAGTTATTTTTACCGTCTGTCCACGGATGACCTGCACGACGCACGGGCGATCGTTCATTTCAGCAGAGCCGGCTGGATCGATTCCCTGCACAGTTTGGGCGACTTCTCCATGGTCGATCAGAATAATACACAATTTGAGCGCCGCTATGCGGAGGCGGCATTCCGGGCGCTGCGCGAAAACAATCTTCAGTACACAGTCTGGATCAACCACGGCAACCGCAGTAACGTCGGCAATTTTGGCAGTCCAGAATCAACCTACCAACAGGGCGACCTGAGAGACTCGCCCTATTATATTGCGGATCTGATGGTGCGCAGTGGCGTGCGTTTTATCTGGACACGCCGCGACAGCGAGTTTGGCCTCAAGAGCATGCTGTACCCGATCACTCTGAGAAACGGGATGAAGTGCTGGGGATTTTACCGTTACACGGACGATGGCTACGATCAGTTGGGGGGTCTTCTGTGGAACTGGAATCCAATGCGACTGGCCATGCAGTTAAGTTCCCGACATTTGCGAATGCTTGAGACAAACCATTCCTACGCGATCGTTGCCCAGCATTTCGGCGGCAACAATATCGAAATTCCGTTCTACGGCGCCAATTTGATCGCACTGATCCGCCTTGCGCATGAATACCGCGCCGGACGGATACTGGTCGCCCGTACGAGTCGCCTTCTGCATTATAATGAAGTTTCGCAATGGATCCACTATACGGTCCGCTATTCAAACGGTCGTGCGGATATCGCCGTCGATCAGATCCGGGATCCCGTATTGGGTTGGCGCCGCCCAAGGTTTGAAGATCTGCGAGGCGTCACGTTCTATTCATCCAGCCCTCGTCAAACGCGCGTCATCGTGAGTGGCCGCCCTGTTCCAAATACGCGATTGCAGTACAATCAGGAAGACTATACACAAAAGGCCAGCCTCAGCATTCCCTGGTTGCCGACAGACACTGCTGACAGCAGCCTGCCACTTGGTTTTGCAAATGATGCAAGAGACACTTCAGAAAATGAAGCGGGCCAAAAAAAGCCGCGCAGTCTGGTTCCCGACCGCCCCGCCAAATCGCTCAAACCGTACGAACCGCCAATCTGGACATGGAGCGATGATCAAATGTGACAAGTTGCCCGCATGCTGGAGCTGTGTGCGCGCGTTCCGCCCTGCGTTGACCACCTGTGATTCAGCATTTATAATGACGAAAACGCCTCGCCATACACATGCGCGTTATCGGATATCGAAATCATCAGTTTGTTTAGAAAGGGGAGGCGCTTACTCTCCAGATGCCGAATTTCATTGTATCACTTGTTATTTTAGCCGCCCTTTCCGCTGGTGCGTATGGACTGGCGCGACTCCCCGCGATCCGCCGCACGGGCATTCCCGACGTAGCTTTTTTGCTTGCGCTGGGTGTTGGTGCAGATTTCGCCGTACACGCCGCCGGCTTTCATCCCGCACGTATCTTTGCTTCGGTTGCACAACCGAATCTGCTGTCCGGGGCGGCGACGCTGATCATTCTGTACGGGGGCGCCGAACTTACACCGGAAGTGATGCGCGCCATCTGGAGACCCGTGCTTGCCCTCTCCACAGTGGCGGTGATTCTCAGCGCAGGGATTCTGGGCTTGCTGACCTGGGTTTTTGGCATTGCCCACATGAGCCTCTTTGCCGCACTCCTGCTGGGGGCGATTCTGGCTGGCACCGATCCTGCAGTTCTCGTATCCATACTGGACCAGGTTCCTTTGAATGAACGTGTACGCGAGATGCTGATCGCAGAATCGGCGCTTAATGATCCGATGTCCGCCATGATTGCGACGACCATGATCGCATTCATGGGCGTACACAACCAACACCCCGGAGCGGTCGCACTGAGTTTATTGCACAGCGGAATGCAGGTTCTATCGGCGCTCGTCATCGGCCTGGTCCTGGGATGGATCGCGCGGCGTGCGCGCGCCTGGGTTCCCGGCGCAACCATACGCGCCATCGGTCTGTTCGCACTGGTCTACGCAGCCGCGTGGGAGTTCCATGCGAGTCCGTTTTTGGCCGCGTTCCTCGCAGGACTGATCGCGCAACCTCTTGACAGCCATCGAGAATCGCATCAACAGCAAGGCCGTGTCGACGCATCGCTGATCCGCTCGCACAGAAAGCACCGCTTCGCTCGCTGGCGCGCTTTCCTGACGCGGCGGCTGAAGTTGTCGCAGCGTCAGGACAGACGGCTGCTGAGCGGGCTGCTGTTTGCGGACAGGAGTTATATATTTCTGCTGCTTGGCCTGTCGTTTCCTGTTCAGGAGAGCCTGCAGTCCATTCTGTTGGCAGTCAGTGTGGCTGTACTGCTCGTCGCAGTTGCCCGGCCGCTCTCGGTGGCCGTGGCCAAATTGGTCGCAGGAGACACCGTCAGCAGACATGAGACCGCCTTTATTGCCTGCAATCGCCAGACAGGCGTCATTCCCGCGCTGTTTGCGGCCGATCTTACACAACTTCAGGCGCCCTACGCCGCCTTTATCAGTCTCAGCGTCACAGTGACCGTCATCCTGACCTCCGTCATCCTGTTGCCGCTGTTCCGGCCGCTCGCGCGGACGTTTAAACTGCTCCTGGAGGGGCGTTCCGCCTGACCCGCCGGCCAACATCTTGCGCCCAAGTCCAGCGGCGATTGAGCGGCGCAGTCCAGAGCAGACTCAGTCCAACGGCGATCGCATTGGCCGCATGTGCATTGATCAGAATCTCATGACCCAACACATGCACTGTCAATACTTCGATCAGCAGTCCGACACTGTATACCACATAATATCTGGCCGCCCGCACTCGTCTGGATGACGCACAGACGCCCCACGTAAGCTGTTCTCCCACCAGCCAGTTGACAGGCATCGCAAACAGGGCGGCAATCACCGTGGCGTCTTCATACGACATGGGCCATGCAAGAAGCAGTCGAAATACAATGAGCGTCAGGGCAACACTGATGACACTGGCGACAAAATACAGGGGCCAAAAGCGCGTAGCTGGAACCATCCGATGCTCTCCTAGGTGTGATTGTCGAAATGTCGGCCCAGTGACTGCCTTATCTCCATTGTGGCCAATCAGTTCCTTGACGCATACCTGTAAAAACTTATGGAACGACTATATTTACCAATGTTCCGTCCACCAGCGCCGTTCCCGGTTCAATGCAGGCCAACCCCGTTTTGCCAGCCAGACTGCCAACCGAGGCGGCCGATTGTTTGCCCTCGACATCGATCCAGAGTTGCCCTTCCTCAACCAGCAGTCGACCGTGCAAAAATCGCGTGTGCTTTACCGGGGCCTTGACAGGAACATGGCGCAGGCGCGCCTTGACTCCATCCCAAAGCCGCAGGGTGGTAGAGCCTGTCATCGCCTTTAACGTTGGCGCAAGCAATACGTGCGCATTCACAAACGCGGCGGTTGGATTCCCGGAAAGGGCCATGATCAGTCGCTCTTCAAAAACACCCGCGTACACGGGAGTGCCAGGCCGCATCCACACCCCCCAAAACAGCCTCTTGACGCCCAAACGTTCAAGGGCGCGCGGCGTCAGATCATAATCGCCCACGGACACTCCTCCCGTGGTTACCAGCATATCGCAGACACGCAGAGCAGCGGCGAACTGTTCACAGAGCGCATCCTCGCGATCCGGAGCAGGCGGCAGGGCGATGGGGGCGCCCCCCGCCTCGGCGACAATGGCGCAGAGCATGGGAGTATTGCTGTTATACAGACGCCCCTCCGCCAGCGGCTGCCCCACCTCTGTCACCTCACTGCCTGTGGCCATGACCCCAACTCTTACCTTTGCGTGTACGGACAACTCAGCATACCCATGCGCCGCAGCCAGCGCCAGTTCAGCAGGCCCAAGCCGGGTTCCGGCAAAGAGCAGGCGCGTTCCCTGTCTGGCGTCATACCCCCGCTGCTGAACCGCTTCAAGACGTTCCACCGCCCGCATGATCTTGACCCGCCGAGCGCCCTGTTCCATGAAATCTTCGGTGTATTCCTGGCGAACGATTGCATCCGCTCCCGCCGAGAGTGGGGCGCCTGTCATCGTCCGGACGGCCGTTCCCGGCGTCAGGCTGAACTGCGGCACACTGCCCGCCGGAACTGATCCAATGACTGTTAAAAAAACAGGATGGTCCCGCGTGGCGCCGCGAATATCTTCTGCCCGGACCGCATAACCGTCCAGCATGGCACGGTCAAATGCAGGCGAATCAAACACAGCGTCGATATCCTCAGCGAGTATGCGGCCATGCGCCGCAGGCAAGGATACACGCTCTGCTGTCGTACTGCGAAGCGACGCCGCCAGACGCGACAACGCCTCCGTGACGGAAATGAGCGGATCCAAATCAGATAAAGCCTCCTCCCAATCATCCGTGTATTCGCGCTTATCCCGCCCGTTTTGTCCGGATTTCGCGAACAATGCTGACCAGCACGGCAGCAAACAGCAACACCATGAACAGGACGCCCGCCAGTGCGCCCGCCACTCCAAGCACAGTCAACAGTTTGGCGATGATGATCGCCCCTATTATTCCACCCACCAGCCACTTGTCATCATAAATGAGACCAATGATCACCCTGATTGCGCGCATCGACATGACCGCCTCCAGTCCATCGCTCGTGTTTCTCCGTACTCCTTATTCCTTTAGGCGCGATGAGCCTGCCCTGCCGTCGCCGCCCGCCGCAGCGATCTCAGACGGGCTATGAAGAGAAGGGAAGCCGCCAGATAGAACGCCATGACAATCACGATCGAAACGTCCTGATTCCACCAGGCGATTCCCAGCCCTTCACCCGCCCAGAACGTGCCAAACGCAGACAGCATAACCCCTACGACAAATTTGAGCGTATTCTCCGGAACGGTTTGCAGCGGCCGTTTAAACGCAACGCCCGCCAGAATCACGAGCACGAACGCCACGATGCTGCCCGCGACGGCCGATGGCAACGCCCTCGCCGACAGCCCCACGGTGATCACGATAAACACGGACTCCAGACCTTCGAGCAACACTCCGTTAAAGGTGGTCAATGCGCCAAACCCATCAACGCCGCCGTTCCCGCTCCCGCCGCTGCTGCGCTGCCGCTCCAGTTCCTGCGCGAACGCCTTTGCCTCATCGTGAACAGCTTTATACCCCGTATACCGCAATATGGCCTTGCGCAGCCACCGCATTCCAAACAGCAACATGAGCAGTCCAACGATAAACTGCACGATGCCAAGCTGCACGATATGCACGAGTGGATAGCCAAGAATCAGCACCAGCGCCGCCAGCGCGACGACAGCCAGAGACGCGCCTGTCAGCGCAGTGCGCCACCCCTTGGTGAGCAGCACTGCCAGCACGATCGTCAACGCCTCGACAAATTCAACAGCCGTACCAAGAAAACTCGCTCCTAACACATACCAGTTCACTCCGTATGGACACCCCACTGCACACTATATTGTCAAACCTCTTCTCAATTTACCCTACGCTTTGAACTCCGTCAACGCGCGTGATTGTATAGATTTCGTATAGTTTGCTCGCTTCTTCATGACATCTTGCCACTTTGCGGACGCATTGCCGTCCCCGATGTGCGATGCTCTCTGCGTACTCCGGATGGTCTACCAAATACTGCAGCGCCGCTCCAGCCTCCACATCCGTTTCATACGTGCAGACAGAGCGCTCTGGACACACGTCATTGCCGATGCGCCCCTCTGCAAGCAGCAGCGGCCGGGCGACAGCCATGGCCTCAAAAACGCTGGCTGATACATCCGCCGTGAACCCGGGATCAAAGACAACGGCAGCCCGCCTGTAAAAGAGCGGCATGGTGCGTCTGTTCACGGCGCCCACATAGGACACCCCCCACGCTTGCGCAAGCGCAAGCGTATTTTTTGCGTATGCCGGATCGTCGAGAGGCCCCACGATCACACCCTGCACATCGCGTCTTTGCCGCGAGAGTCCGCCGACCGTGCGAATAAATCCCTCCAGATTGCGCCACGGCTCGATTCTCCCTGCGTACAGAATCATCTGCGCGCGCCCGTTCATGGCGAACGCAATTCTTCGCGCACTGTTTCGCATGCTGTCCGCCGCTTCATTGAGTCGCCCTGCAGCAGCGGACAGCTCCGTTTGATATGCAGCAAAATCATCCAGCGCAGGCGCAGAAAAGCGGTCGACCGCCGGAGCAATTGTGGTGATCCGTTCCTTCGGTACGCCAAGGCGTTCACTTACAAGCGCGCTCATGCGTCGATTATCGACTGTGACTGCGCGGGCCGCCTCCAGGACAACGCGGCACAGACTGTCATACGCTCTGTCGTCAGGCAGGTGCGTGACTGTCGCAATCACACCTTTTTCCCGATCGCGCAACCTCTCCATCACCAGTTCCCGTTCGACTGCGTTCATGCCGTGAAGAGTGCGCGAGAAGCGCCATACATCAATAATGTGAATTATTTCACAAATAGGGGTGGGAATTTGCCCATCTCCGTAAGCATAACTCGTCACTCTGGCGCCCAGTGCGCGCAGGCAGCGTTCATACCGCGCCACTCGGGTTGTGACGCCATACTGTTCAGCACACGTTGGAGCAAGCAGGACAACTCGTGCGGTCTCCGCCAATACGCCAACTCCCTCCACTACATTTTTTACGCACGCACGCCTGATTCTGACCCATCCTGATGGTATGTCCAGAATCAGGCGACGGCATGCATATATAAAAATAGCGCCCCCACAAGAAGTTACTCTTGTGGGAACGCGAATTTTCGGTTTGGTGCGGTCGAGAGGACTTGAACCTCCACGCCCTGACGGGCACAAGAACCTGAATCTTGCGCGTCTGCCAATTCCGCCACGACCGCATGATACATTGATAATATACAAGGATTTTCACAGCGAGTCAACCCTCAGGTTGGACAAATCTGGTCTGTGAACTCTGCGGCCCGCCCAGTCACCCATCAGCGCCCGTTGCATAAGATACAGCGCAAACCGCCTGACACGACAGGAGCGTGAACGATGATGGCAGAGGACAGTCTGCTTTTCCCAGGATACCTGTACCAGACTGACATGACCGACAAGACAGGAGACGGACAGGCGCCGTATCCATATCCGTATGCGCATTATCGCAAATACGACTTGCCCACGGCGCTCCAGCAGGGAACTCTGTTCCCCTGGCTGGACGATCACTGGCAAGCCCGCAACAGAGGAACCGGGGAGGCGCACAGAGAATGAACGCAGAGACTGGCGACCCGTACTATCACAATGCGCTGCGCGAGCTTCAGACAACCAGTTTCGCGCTCGTCGACCTCCAGTTGTATCTTGACACCCATCCCGACGACGCGACGGCAACCACCGACTTCAGGAACTTGGCGCAGCGGGGCCGATTGCTCAAAAGAGCGTACGAAGAACGCTATGGCCCTCTGAGCCACAATGGAGAATCACGCTCGCCAGAACGCGTCGATCTCTGGATCAATCTGCCCTGGCCATGGGAATTGTAACGGAACAAACCGCCTAACTCTGTTGCGGACCATGGCCAGGGAGATAGGCGTTTGCCGCATAGCCGTAATGTTCCCAGTAGCCAATTTCGCGTCTGTCGGTAAAGGAGATGCGCTTGACCCATTTGACCGACTTATAGCCAAACATCTCGGGCACGATCAGACGCAGCGGATACCCCTGTTGAATGGGCAGCGGTTGTTCATTGATTTCATACACCAGCATGACATCACTGAGCGCCGCCTGCTCAATACTCAAACTGTCCGTATAAACGCCGTCCGCAGAGTAAAACGTGATGTAGCGCGCTTCTGGCCTTGCCTTTGCCAGACTGGCAAGATGCTTCAGGGGAACTCCCGTCCAGACCAGATTGGGCACAACCCAGCCCGTGACGCATTGAAAATTGCGCAGCACACTGTTTCTTGGCAGGCGCCTGCACTGCGCCAGCGTCAATGTCTGGGGATGGTCGACCAGGCCGTCGATCGTTAACCTGTAATCCGTCGCACTGATCGCGGGATACGATCCTGTGACCGTATAATATTCCGGAAACTGCGGAATGCCTTTCGACAAACTGGAGGGCTTCCGGTTGTTCCACTCCGCGCCGAAAAAAAGCGCGACAAACATTCCCAGCGACCCATAGGCTGACCACCGCAAAAAATCCCTTCTGCGCCAATTCACCCGTTCGTTCACCGCATGCAACGCCGTTCGCGTTCCCGATCCCGCGGAAAACAGACGCAGGAGAAAGTGAAACGCAATCCATCCTGTCATGATGTAGGCGAAATCGCCGTGCAAAGTGAAGGCGAACGAGCGCCATGCAGCAGGGAAAAAGGCCACTTGCCACAGCACGACGCCAGACATAGTGATCGCCGCCAGCAGCGTTTGCGACAGAACCCAATCAAAGCGGCGCACCCTCTTGCCAGCGGGCAACCGCGAGAACAGAGGCAGCAGCAACGCAAACCCCAACAAGACTCCGAATGTGATATGCAGTTCAT
>JAKADD010000288.1 GCA_021820825.1 Bacillota bacterium | reverse complement strand
TAGGCGAACTCCATTTCGGCCGCACGCGTGTACGTTTCCGGGGAACGCCGTACAACGTCTGCAATGCGAACCTGCAAAGGCTCAAAATACGTGGCCGCGACAACCGCCAGGACATCCCCGCCAGCCCCTGCGTGGGCGGAACCACGCAAGCGACCCATGACGAATACATCGCCTGAAGCGATGATGTGCGCGCCTGGATTCACATCGCCGATGACGACGACATCGCCGTCGTGCTCGATCAGTTGCCCTGAACGCAGAGTTCCCTTGTACACGTACGGATCTTTGGGTCGCCAGTCTTTGAGGGGAGGCGGGCCATTTAGCCCGCTCACAATCAGTTCACCATGAGCGGCAAAAACATACCTGAGCGCCTTCTCCTCGTCCTCGCTCAATTCACGACTGCCTTTTTCGATGTAAGCGCTCAGCGTAGAACCAGACAACAACTGCTGGTGACTGCCAAGCAACTTGTTCTCCAGTTCAGTCAGGACGTCCGTAAACGAAGCATCGTCTGCGAGCACAAATACCAGACCGTTGCGGATCCCCTTGATTGTAACCAGATCGCGCGTTCCTGCCGACGCCGTCGACTTCGCCGACTTTGCCATGACGTTCCTCCCGTCGCCTGCCTTCCAGTGAGTGTATTCAACGCGTGGAAGAAATTCTCCTGCTAGAAATCGCAAAGAATCGATCAAACATCCCTCTGGCCACCGGGCCCGTCGAATCGGCGCCGTGTCCGCCGCCGGGAACCACCACGGCAATTGCGATACGCGGGTGTTGAAATGGCGCATAGCCGATAAAGACCGCGTTATCAAAACCTGCGATTCCTGTTTCTGCCGTACCTGTCTTGCCCGCCGGCTCATAAGCGCTGGGGTGTTTTCCGTGAAATGTGTAATAGGCCGTTCCCATTGGGTCGTTGCAGGCCAGAACCATTCCCCGCTGTACGGCCTTTAAGTCCGCAGCGGTAACCCCCAGCCGCGAAAGGTCCCGCGCCGCCGCCGCCTGCGGCCGCACTCTTCCCTGGACACGTTGCACGAGATACGGTATGGGTCTGATCCCCTGATTGGCAATTGTTGAAGCGTATACAGCCAATTCAAGAGGTGTGAACACTTCATTCTGTCCGATCGCCGTATACGGCAGATCAGTTACCTGACCAGAGCCTTCGTTTACGTATCCGGATTCTGCAGCAGGCAAGTCGATGCCCGTGTCGACGCCAAGGCCAACCGCACGCTGGAACTGCTCAAGCCTGTGCAGTGACTGCAGTCGCGACACCGTCAGCCAGTGCGTCACGCTCTCCTGGGCCGGCGGAGGCCACCGCCCGTACAGCAGGCTGGTTTTGTAGAAATATACATCGCATGACTGCGCGAGCGCAGAGACGAGCGATACACGGCCATGGGGAGCCCAGCAATGGATGTATTGCCCGCCTGTCGCGGGAAGTTTCAGCGCCCCCTCACAATCGAAAGACGTGGCGGGTGATATCACATGCTGCGTCAACGCATACAGTGCTGTCAGCGGCTTCATCGTCGAGCCCGGCGATACGGCTGCCTGTGTTGCCCAGTTGCGTTCAGCAGGCGCAAACAACTGCCTGTAGGTGCGCGCTGAAATGCCATCCACAAACCAGCTGGGTTTATATGCGGGAAAACTGGCTAAGGCGAGCACTGCGCCGGAATGCGGATCAAGCGCCACGGCCATCGCATGATTCACGCTGCGATGGCCGTGCATGCGCAGATATTTCACCTGCCGCGCCAGGAGTTGCTGTACATATGCCTGATATTCGAGATCGATTGTCAGAGTTAAATTCCGCCCCGTCGAGGCATCTCTGCTCTCCGGCAGGATTTTCACCGGCGCTCCTCTGCTGTCCACCTCTACGCAAATCCGTCCCGGCTGTCCACGCAGCAGCGCGTCATAGGACAGTTCAACGCCGCTCCACCCAATCTTTGCGGACGGCGGAAAACCAGCCTGTTCGATGTATTCCCGCCGTCGCCCGGCAGGGATGGAGTTGATGTAACCGAGAATGTGACAGGCGACGTCGCCATGCGGATAAACGCGAACCGAATCGGGAATCAAACTGATTCCCGGAAGGTCCGACTGATGCTCCCTGACATAGGAAACGACGGCGGCCGAAATATGACTGGCGATGAGCGTGTGCACACCGCCCGCATCGTACGCCTTCATCTGGACGGCCAAAGCGGTCGCCGGGCGCGCCAGAATCGGGGCGAGGGCGGTCGCCACAGGATCGACGGGGCGCTCACTGCGAGCATAAATCAGGCTGAACGACGGCCTGTCGTAGGCCAGCAGACGCATGTTGCGATCATAGATCGCCCCGCGTGGCGCCGGGGTCGCAAACGTATCGACGCCGTTACGCACGGAAAGTGCGACGTAGCGTTCATGCGCTGCGATCTGCATGTATCCCATACGCAGGGTCAAGATGGTCAGTCCAAACGCCACCCACATTTGTACAATGCCAAAGCGGTAAATTCTGTGCTGCCGTTTTTCATCATCCATGGGGATAGTCCTCAACCCTGCAAGAATCCCGTAGCCCGCCCAGTATCGCTGTCAGTAGTATGCCATGTCAGGATGCGTTCGACTCTTCAGCGTAGGTGGTGCGCGATTTGACGCGAAACCAGCGCCGGTACAGATAGTATAGAATGATCGTATAGCCCATGCTGACAAGGGAAGATTGGGCAGACTCCACAACAACGGCATGAACGCCTATCGAGGCCTCTCCAAACAGTCTGCTGATCCCGAACGTCACCCAGGTAAACACCTCCGTGCCGACACCGGTCAGCAACAACGCGAGAAGCAGGCTCTCACGCATGACCAGACTCCGAAAATAGCCGCTCATAGAACCAATCACTGCGTAGGCAAAGGCAGTTTGCCCCAAAAAAGCGCCATAGCTGACGTCCTGCGTAAGACCAATCAATACACCCAGTACGGCGCTCACACGGGAGCCGCGAAAGATGCCTGCCATCACCAGACCAATCACAACCAGATTGGGCGCGTACGAAGCGAAAAACGGAATACGAAACAGAGTCGCCTCAAGCACCAGGCTGAGAAAGACGGCGCAAAACAGCAGAATGGTTTTCATGGCCGAATAACCTGCCCAGGACGCGGCACCACGACAAACACATAATCCAGCTGATTCAGATTGGCCGTGGGAACCACCACAGCGGAGCGGGTGATTCCAGTGCCGTCCGCCACCAGTGAATGCACCGTACCGATCGGTATACCGCGTGGATAAATGTCGCTCAGTCCTGACGTTACCACGAGATCGCCCGGTTTGATCCCGTTTGCCAGTTGCGAAATAAACTGCATCGACAAGAGACTCTGATTCGCATGGGACCCTACAATCACCCCATACGCAGGTGGGCTGCCCTTTGCAATGATCGCGGCAGACACTCCGTTTGGCGTCTGCGTTGAGGTAAGCAATTCCACAGTGCTGCTATACTGCGCAACCGCAACAACGCGACCAACCAGTGCGCCGGACTGATTGAGAACCGGCAAATTACGTTGAACGCCAGCCGCGCTGCCCACGGATATGGTCAGTTGGGAATTCCACGCGAGTGGACTGCGTCCCGTGACCTGACCCGCGATCAATTGAAACTGCGGAGTCCTGCCCTTGTAGCCAAGCATCTGCTTGAGCACCTTATTCTGTTGCTGTTCTGCAGCGATCTGGATACGCAGACTGGCGTCCTCGTTGACCAATGTCTTGAGTTGCGCATTTTCCGCGTACATCGTCTGCAGATTGCTGACACGGGAAAAAAACGTCTCGACCTGAAAGATTGGTTGATAAAACCACGCGCTGACCACCGAATCTGCGTCATGGACCAGTTGCTCAGGCCAGGACATGGCGGCCAGACGCGAACGTAAAGATACTCCGGCCAGCGCCACCAAAATGATGAGCAAGGCTAGAAGACCCAGCAATCGTCCACCCGAAAACAGTCTTCCCACAAATGCCTCTCTCC
>JAKADD010000287.1 GCA_021820825.1 Bacillota bacterium | reverse complement strand
CTTGTCGGTCTTCTCCTGTTCTGATCTTTGCGGCTGTCTTTCAATTTATTGCGGCGTTCGGTAACGCCTTGGAGAATGTCGCAACGGATACAGTGATCCAACTGGCGGTTCCGCAGGAAATGCTGGCAAGTGCGTTTAGCGCTATCTATGGCGTCATGCAGCTTGCCTCGGGAATAGCCTACGTCTCGGGTGCGCCACTCATCCACTTGTTAACGGCAAGAGGGCTTTTCGTTTGTTCCGGGATTACCGTTCTGGCAATTGTACTGCTTGGAGCAAGACCTCTGTTGATGGCAGGGCGTGGAATGGACAGCAATGTAACAGATATGGAACATTGACTGCGTTTCATAATGCATAACGATTTGGTTCTTCCGGGTGACCATGTGAGCATTTTCGAATTCAGCGTATTTTGATTCAAAGTCAATGTGCTACACTTATGGCAAACGGTAGCCTAAGAGCGGAATGGAGAGATGACGAATGAGCAAGCATTCCGTGACTTCCCCGCAGCAGACATCAGTAACGGATGAAATGCGATTTACCTGAAAGCGCCGTAAAGCCCCTTGCTTCAGCTCTGGGGATATACGGCGTGCCCTTGATCCCTGTTCTTTTTTTCCTCCACACAGTATGCAGTAGACATGTGATATACTGGTTCCATGAACTACAAATCGAATCGAAACGTCGTCTACTCGTGTAAATATCACGTCGTCTGGTGTCCGAAATAGCGGCGCAATGTCCTGAACAATGGCGCCGACGTTCGGCTCAAAGAATTGATCCGCGAAGTGGCGGCGGAGCATCGGGCAGACATCCTTGAACTGGAATTCATGTCGGATCACGTGCACTTCTTGGTTGAAGTCGATCCGCAGTTTGGCATTCATCTGCTGGTCAGGCTGCCCAACGGGCGTTCTTCACGGGTTCAACGCTAGGAGTTTCCCGTGCTCAAGAGCCGTTTGCCCACGCTCTGGACGAATTCCTGCTTTGTCTCCACAGTGGGAGGTGCACTCCTTGCGGTTATCAAACAGTATATCGAGAATCAAAAAAACGTCTAGCCGCCGCGTGAAGACGCCTTCGTTCACGTGCGAGATTCCTCTTCGGGTCACGAGGCGGCAGGAGAAGAAACTGGACGCTCGTTTTGAAGCGGCCCGGCAACTGTACAACGCGCTGCTGGGCGAAGCCAAGCGGCGTCTGGCTCTGTTCCGGCAATCGATCTGGTACAAGAAGGCCAAGCAGACGAAGGACGAGGCCGAACGTCGCGCTCATTTTGCCGCCGCCCGGACCGCCCACGGATTCTCCTCCGGCGCACTGGAGGTCACAGCCGACGGGATGCGGCGCGACACCTGGCTGGGCGATCATATCGATTCGCATGTGGAGCAAAAACTGGCAGCCCGCGCCTTTGCCGCTGTCGACAAGGTGGCATTGGGCGAGGCAAGAAACGTACGCTTCAAGGGCCGACGCGGGTTGCACAGCCTGGAGGGGAAAAATAACAGAGCCTGCATCCGCTGGCGCGACGACCGGGTGCTGTGGAACGGACTTGAACTGCCCATGGTCAAGGCGGCGCGCAAAGACCCGGTGATCCAGCATGGTCTCTCCTTGCGCGTGAAGTACGTTCGTCTCGTGCGCCGGGAGGTGCGGAGCCGGACCCGCTACTATGCGCAACTGGTCTGCGAAGGACTTCCCTACAAGAAACCGGAACACACCATCGGAACGGAGACGGTCGGGTTGGACATCGGACCCTCGACGATTGCGGTGGTGGGCGAGACGCAGGCGTCGCTGGAGCAGTTTTGTGAGCCGGTGGCGCGGGATCACAAGCAGATTCGGCGTCTGCAACGCAAACTCGACCGGCAGCGGCGGGCGAACAATCCGGAGTGCTACGACGGACAAGGCTGCGCCGTCAAAGGGAAGCGTCCGACAAACAAGAGCCGTCGGCAACAAGATACACAAGCGAAACTGGCCGAACTGTTCCGGCGTGAGGCGGCGCACCGCAAGACCCTTCACGGTCAGATGGCCAATCGGATCATCGCGATCGGCACTCATATCCATACGGAGAAGTTGAGTTATCGCGGGTTTCAGAAGCTGTACGGCAAGTCTATCTCGGTTCGCGCACCGCGCACGTTTTTGTCGATCCTCACTCGCAAGGCAGAAGGAGCCGGCGGGAAGGTCGATGAATTCAATACGCGCACGACAGCATTATCGCAAGTGTGCGTATGCGGTCAGAAGCACAAGAAGCGGCTGTGCGAACGCGTCCACCGTTGCGATTGCGGTGTGGCGATGCAGCGGGATCTCTTCAGCGCGTATCTGGCCGGGCACGTGAAGGACAACCTACTCCAAGTCACCGAGGCGAACGCGTCTTGGTCAGGTGCGGAACCGCTCCTGCGGGCGGCTTGGAAACAGGCGACGGAAAACCAACCTGCGAGTGGAAGGCGAAAGCCAACCTCCTTCGGTGTCTTCAGACATCGGAGTCAGAGCGGGTCGTCCGAAAAAGAGAGCCTGCCCATGCATGAGGCGTCGGATGGTGTAGCCAGGGCGAAAGCCTGCGCGAGAACCGACGAGAGTGCGGCGGTATAGGCTTTTAGAACCCCCTGAATTTATCCATGGGGAGAAGATTCAGTATTAGGAAGTAGGGTGAATTTTCAATGAATCCCAAAATTGCAGAGCGCCGTGATCAAATAATTCAGATTGCATCAAAGTATCGTGTTAGTAACATACGGATTTTTGGTTCGCAGTTGCGTGGAGAAGAGACGGTAGATAGCGATATTGATCTATTGGTCGAGTTTGAGAAACCGGACTTACTGAATCAGATTGCTTTTAAACAGGACCTTGAGGATGTGTTGGGGTTGCCAGTTGATATTCTCACGGCCAATACGATTCATCCTCTCTTGCAGAGTCGTATTTTGCAGGAGGCCCAACCTTTGTGAAGAATTCTACGGATCAGGCGTATTTATACGATATTCAGGAAGCGATTTCCAAAATCGACTCGTATACAGTTGCCGGGAAAGAATCCTTTTTAGAATCGGCATTGATACAGAATGCTGTCATCCGCAATTTAGAGGTGATAGGGGAAGCGACCAAGCGTCTAAAGCAGGAAACAAAGGATGCAACGCCGCATATTCCTTGGCGACGCGTGGCCGGGCTGCGTGATATCCTGATACACGATTATGCTCGCGTTGATTGCGAAGCCGTGTGGAATGTTGTAGAAGAGCATTTACCTTCCTTGCGCCTGACAGTTGCTTCCTTGTTGCAAGATTACGATCATTAATTTGCGTGGCACAGGAAATGGTCAGACGATGTCCAGAAGTGTTGATTTTACTGGTGCACAACTGACCATATTTCTAATGTGATGAAGAAGTTGGCAGTAAAAGGCAGGTCGCAGGCGGTAGTGGAACTGGTCAGGCTTGGCGAAATTCAGATTTAGCGCGGTCCCCGATGCCGGTGCGTCGGAGGTTGTTTTTGATTTCGGAGGCGTATTGCTGTGCAGGAATACATGGTGAAGATGAATGATCGCTTCTCAGATAGTCGTGATGCCATGAGAAGGCATCACGAATTACACAAGGCAAATCTAACGAGAGAATATTATTTTTTTCACACATCGAGAGTAGAATTGCAGATTATAGAACGCAAATGGTCGGGAATTCGAGGTCTTCGATGAATATACGTATCGGAAGGCGCTCGACTTCCCACACCGGGCGCGGCCGTGCAGCCGCGCCCGGTGTGGGAACGGCAGTTGCGGCTGCAATGAGCGGCGGATTATTTCGACACTTGCAGGGTGATCGGGCGTTCCGAGCGATTACCTGTTCGTTTCACTGCGGTGCCCGTAGCGACTACTTCCATGATCTCTTCCGAACGGTGTATGATCTCGATCTGCACATTCACGACGGAATCCGCCCCAAGCGTGTCGGCCTCTGCCTTCATCCGCTGCAATGACAGTTCACGAGCGGAGTACATAAGCTGTGTCAATGCTGTCAGTTCGCCGCGTTGCAACCCTTTAAATGCGGTGGCT
>JAKADD010000286.1 GCA_021820825.1 Bacillota bacterium | reverse complement strand
TGCGTTAGCCGCCATTGCTTATCTGGCCGTGCGCGGCATTCGTTCATCAGCGCGCGTCGATTTGGTGCTCGGCGCGATTGAAACGGCAATCATTCTCGGTTTGGCGCTTGCCATTGTCTTTCAGGGTGGAGCGCACGGCAACACGTGGGCTGTGTTTTCACCCGCAAACGCGCCGGGTTCGTGGGTTGGAATTGTGTTTGGCATGTTGTATGGCGTTGGCGCGTTTGCGGGTTTTGAAGCATCGGCAACGGTGGCTGAAGAAGTGCGAAATCGCTTTAAGACGATCCCAGCGGCGATTTTCCTGACGCTGATCATTGGCGGTGCTCTGTATGTGCTTGTCTCCTATGCGATTGCCATCGGCTATGGGGCAAATAGCGGCAGCGCATTGGCGCAGGCGACATCGCCTTTAAGCACTCTGGCCATTCACTTCGTGGGGCGATGGATGGCGTTGCTGGTGGATCTGGCGGCTATGGCTTCGGCGCTCGGCATCTCGCTTGCCAGTGCAAATGCGAGCGCCCGTGTCTTGTACAAGATGGGCAGCGATCAGGTGGTCAGTCGGTGGTTTGCGGCAACGCACAAGCGGTACGCGACACCGCATCACGCCACGCTCTTCATGGCAGCGCTTGGGGTCTTGATCATTGTGGGTCTGGGAACCGTCGCCAATCCCTACCCGGAGGGCTTCAGTTACCTGGTTGCCGCGGCTGACGTGTTGGGTCTGACGCTGTACGTATCGGTCAACCTGGCCTGGGTGAGGGTCTGGTGGAAAGACCAACAGCACCATCAGATGGGGGTCCTGGTTGGTGTGGTTCCATCCATTTTAGGAGCTGTCGTCATGTTGATTCCACTGGTCTCAACCATCTATCCGATACCGATGTGGCCTTTGGATCTGGCGCTCTATCTGACATTTGCCTATGTTGCAGTCGGGTTGGTGATTGCGTTCATTCTCAAAGTCAAGTATCCTCAGCGCCTCGCTCAAGCGGGTCAGGTATTTGCAGCGAATGACACGCTTGAAGGATAGCGGCCAGATGGATTACGGCTTGATAACATAATCAGACTGGAAAGAACGCAACAACTCCTTTTGCATATCTACGTCAATCAGGAGAGCGTTCCGTTCAGATTGCGTATGTGTATACAACAAAGATCAGGGGACATTGACATGCTCGGCTACTCGCTTATGCTATTCGATCTGGATGGCACGTTGACCGATCCCAAGGGAGGAATCACGCGGTCGGTTCAATTTGCGCTAAGTCGTCTGGAGATCGATGAGCCGGATCTTGAACGACTGACTGGTTTTATTGGTCCGCCCTTGGGTGAGATGTTTGCCAAAACCTACAATCTCGGTAGGGAGGACACCAGGCGCGCAATAGGGTATTATCGTGAGTTCTTCATGGAGCAAGGGATATTTGACAATGAAGTCTATCCCGGAATCGAGGAACTGCTGAACTCACTTAAGAAGACAGAGCGTACATTGGTGGTGGCCACATCCAAACCCACGGTGTTTGCGGAGCGTATCCTGGAACACTTTCGACTCAAAAGCTATTTCGATCTCGTGGTGGGGAGCCATTTGGATCAGACACGAGAAACGAAAGCTGACATCATCGCGTATATCATGGAGAAATATCCGCAGGTGACCAAACGAAACATAGTGATGATCGGCGATAGGGAGTATGATGTCATCGGGGCACAGTTTATGGGGATTGATTCCATTGCGGTGCGGTACGGGTATGGGTGCGATGCAGAATGGGAGAAGACAAAGCCCGATTATCTGGTCGGCACGGTGCAGGAGTTGCAGGAATTGCTTCTGGGATAGAAGACCTCCATGGCGCTGACGCGCCGCCAACAATAGGGTTGAAGGACGGCGGACGCCTGTACATTGGGCGGATGAGGACGGTCACCCGACTGATGCTTGAAATGTATTCGCTGCGAGAGGGGCAGACCATGAACGGGAACCTGCGATTGGGTCTTGCGGTCAACACTCCGGCCGCTGGTGATGTGGTGCTCGATCCGGACGGTCGCAAGGTGGAGGTTTCACGACGCGGTTGACCGACCAGACCCGGTTCGTTCCACTCTCGTGGAGCCGCCAGTTATCGGCTCTTGTGATCAAGTCAACCGCACACAGACTGTAGGCGATGCAAGTTTGGCATATACGTCCATGCGTTCGCATAAACATCGCAAACGCTTTTGGGCGCTTGCGGGAGTCGCACGTCAGGTACTGCCACCGATCTCGAAGAGAAATACGATCATATCCTGTAGCCACCCCCCACCCCATGCAACCTGTGTAACGTCGAATTGAGCCAACTACTCGACCGCTGACAGGCCGCTTCTGGAGTGGCGGGTGCACGCGCGACGATTCGCTGTCCGTCCTTAGTCCATCGGCTTTAATTCAACGCCCTTCGTTTCTGGCAAAGCCAGGACGGCTATGATGCAAAGCAGATAACTGATCGGTCCGAAAATGGCAATGGCGTGGCCGAGGCCGCCGAGTACTCCGCTCAGGTAACCGATCAGGGCGGGAGCAAACGCGGCGATCGCTCGCCCTCCGTTATACGTAAATCCTTGCGCCGCCCCGCGTACGCGTGTGGGGAACAGTTCTGCAAGGTACGAACCGAACCCGCTAAAGATTCCCGACGCGAAAAAGCCGAGCGGAAATGACAGAGGGATAAGCAACGTGTTCGTCTTCACCACGGCAGTATACAACAAAACAATGATGGCGGATCCAATCGCGAAGAACAAAAAATTCATGCGCCTTCCCAGACGGTCGTTCAACCATCCGGATGTCACGTAGCCGACGAACGATCCGATGATCACCAAGGCAAGGTAAGGCCCGCTGCCGATTGCGGACAGGTGTCGTACTTTTATAAGAAACGTGGGCAATAACGTAAATATTGAGTAGTACCCGAATAGTGCGCCTGTGCTGAGCAACGTGGCCAAAAGTGTGCGTGGGAGCAGGTCGCCGCGCCAGAGTTGGAAAAAGGTCAGAGTCAAATCTTTGCTTTTTGCAGTTCCTTTAACAAGTTCCTGCTCCCTTAATTGACGTTTGATTTCTATCGTCTTGCGCCACACGTCGGGTTCTTCTACACGCCGCAGCACGTACAGGACGAATAACGCGGGCAAGGCGCCAATATAAAAGAGAACGCGCCACCCGGCGGTCAACCCCATGGTTTGTGCGATGATGAGTTCCACAATGAGCGCGGCTCCCCAGCCAATCGCCCACGAACTCTGCATCCAGCCCAGCCACCGTCCGCGCAAATGTGCAGGCGCGCTTTCAGACAACAGCGCTGCGCCCGCCGCCCAAGCACCGCCGAAACCGAGACCTTCGAGGGCGCGGAAGACCAACAATTGCGAAAAATTCTGCGCGAGTCCAGTCAACCCGGTGAACACAGCATAAAACAGGATAGCGATCGCGAGCGCTCTGGCCCGCCCCCAGTAGTCAGCGATGACACCTGCAAACAACCCGCCAAATGCCGATACAAACAGGGAAGCCGTCGCCAATAGGCCAGCCTCGCCTATGGACAGCCCAAAAACGGAAATGATCGTCGACAAGACCAATGTAAAAATCATAAAATCAAATCCGTCCAGCGCATATCCGCCAAATGCCGCCGCAAACGCTCTTTTTGCCGACAAACTGACGCGATCGGAGACCGATCCCCCGGAGGACGTCACAGCCATTTTTCATTCCTCCTCATTATATCGTCGGTAATATCACTGACAAACATGTGACCCGGAGCGTGGGTGACTGCAAGCGGAGGGCGCAAGGACGCCAAGGCCTCCTGAGTTGTCACGCCGCATGCCCAAAAAGCGGTGTCTCGCCAGGATAAATTGATACCGCATCGCCAAAATCGGGCGTCATCAGATCGCGAATGCCCAGCTTCGCCGGATCGCCAACATGCACGGGCGCGCCGTGCGCCCAAGGGTACTGGGCAGTGAGCGCAACTACGTCCTCAATGATGGCATTCGGCAATGGGCGCATGGACACCACGAGGTTCGTCTCAATGCCGCCGCC
>JAKADD010000285.1 GCA_021820825.1 Bacillota bacterium | reverse complement strand
CACACAGCGCCAGACTGACGAAGTAAGCCGCTGAAGACGCGAGCGCGCCGCCCATGATGCCGATGCGGGGAATGAGCAAAAAGCAGATGAGCACATTGGTGGCGATGCTCGCCGTCTGCATGTACAAAGGAAATTTTACCTTTCCGAGCTGATCGGTGAAAAATTGGGAAAATAGAGCGGTCGTGCCATAGGCGATGGTGCCAAGCAACAGCACTTCAAAGACCGGAATGGAGCGATCATAGCGGCTGTTCAGCACATAATGGATAAGCGGCGGGATGACAAGCGTCATGAAGGCGGCGGCTGTGATCAGCAGCGCCAGCGTAAAGCGGAATGTACGCTCTATAAGAGCGATTGAGCCACTGCGTTCCTCCGCCGCCACCCGCGCATAGATGAGCAGGGATATACTCGAAGAGATATGCCACAGCACTTCGGAAGCTGTGACCGCCATGCCGTACAGACTCGCAGCGGTGGCGCCTGCCAGAATCCCGACGAGAATCAGGTCACCGCGCAGATTGAACTGGGTCAGCAATTGCTGCAGGGATGTTTTGCGTCCATAGGCAAACACTTGCGGGGACAGTTCCGGGTGTTTTGAGGGGAGCAGTTTTACTCCAGACAGACGCGCGGCCACCAGGTACGCGGTCGCGGCCGCGATCAGATAGGAAAAAAACCAACCGCCCAAAGTCAGAGCCAGCAGATACGGCGCCACCGCGGCGTCAAAATGGCGAATCACCATGATCGTCACGGCAACCGCGACAAAACAGAGGGCCTGTATCGTATTGAGCCGATTCAGCCAGTCAATCTCATTCAGCGCCTGCACCAGCTTTGTTGTGTACCCGAGCAAAACGGCAAGCGGCACTGTTGCGACGGCAAACACCACATAACCAAACACGGGGTAACTTGGCGTCAGCAGCAGGCAAACGGCCGTGAGCGCTGCGGATGTCAGCGCCACGACGACATAGAGACGCATAATGACGCCAACCAGAGCTTCGCGGGGGAGCTTCTTGCGGTTCAGGCCGAAGTTAAAAAAGTTTCCATATCCAGCGAGGTATGTTGCGCATAACTGCGCATAGACAAGAACCAGTTTATAGATGCCGTTGTCAGCGACTGTCAAATAGCGGGGAACCAGAAATAGTCCCGATACCATAACCAGACCGGCCACGCCAAATTTGTACATGATTGTCCTAAAAGCCCGCGCGACCGCGTTCATGCGGATCCTCCCGATACATTAGTGATAATAACACTGTGCGACTCATGATGGATTTGCCTGTCACCCGATTGATCGCATGGACGCACTCTCTCTTGATGCAGGGAGCACAGGAGTACTCCGGTTGCCGGCAGCCGTGATGCGAGCCTGTGATCTCAGGCAAAGGAAGGGGCTGGGGAAATGGTCGTGAGTACGCTTAACCGTCATTTGCTTGTGCAATTGCAGGTCGGCCAAAGTGCGGCGGGAAAACCGAAACTGCACAACCGGGTGTATCCACACGTCGATGTCCAGGCGTCAGACACCGCCATCAATGAAGTGCTGCAGGCGCTCGCGCCGCTGTTTGGCGATCCGGTGTACGCCATGGGCCGCGTAGACACGGTGCAGATCCAGGACAGTGCGACGACGGCTTCCGGCGGCGGTTCAACGGTCGCGGCAACGGGCAGCGGTGTGACTGCCGCATCCCCCGCAGGGTCCTCTGGAGCGGGCGTCACATCGGCATGAAATGTACGTGCAGCGCATCCTGAATTGTCTGGGGGAAACTTGGCCATGAAAGAATCGCTCGAACTCTCATTTTTGACCAGTTTGAACAAAACTGTGCATCTGCAGATTCCCAATCCACAGACGCCCGTATCGGCGGCTGTCGTGGATGCGGCGATGGACGCGATCGTGGCGGCGGACATCTTTTCCTTCCCGAACGGTCGAATCGTGAAAAAGGTGCAGGCAAAACTGGCGACGGCGGACGCTTCCGTCATTCCGCTGGCGTAAACGTACAGCTCCGCGCTCTGCAGGGGGCGCCGCAGAAGCGGCTGTCCCCCTGCGGGCCGGGCTTTCTGGAACGACTCCTGAACAGTTTCATTACGGAGCGACGCCAGTTTTCGGGTCATTCACGTCGCCTCCGCTTGTGACATGCTGCTTTGCATTGTAACATAAGCCCTGTATAGGGACGTAAAGCCGTGCAAGGCGAAAATAAATGTAATCAAAAAGAAATGTTAAAGTGGAAATCTATGAGAGATATCGTGTAACCTGAAGGTATTCTAACGCGTCTATACAGATAGTCGCATTGAGGTGGGGCTGTGGCATCGGCGCAAAGCGATGAGCGACGCTTCGAATTGTTGCGTGAGCTTATGGAGGCGTACAGTCGCGACGTGTTTTATGTCGTGTACGGATATGTCCGTGACAAGCATACGGCTGAAGACATCAGCCAGGATGTTTTTTTGAAAGTATACGATCATCTGGAGTCTTTTCGCCAGGAGAGCAGTTACAAGACCTGGATTTTGCGTATCGCAGCAAATTGCGCCAAAGACTTTCTGCGCTCCAGCGCTCGCAAAATAGTGGTCATGGATGATCTGTCCCACCTGCAAAGCGATGCGTCAATAGAACGGACTGTTGTCGCAAAGGAACAGGGGCAAGCGCTGTGGCAGGCTGTCCAGGGGTTGCCTGACAACTATCGCGAGGTGATCTGGTTATACTACGCTCAGGATTTTACTGTGGAGGAGATTTCGCACGTGACCAGTCTGAGCCAGGGCGCGGTCAAAACTCGACTGCACCGCGGTCGGGAGTTGCTGCGAACTGTGTGGGAGGGGAGCGGTGAACGTGAATCGACAGGACGATCAGGAATTTGAAAAAGCGCTTCGAGATTCGCTTCATGCTCGCGCCGATCAGCTCTTCACGCAAGAGCCCTTTCAGGAGCGAGTGCTGGCCGAGATTCGCAGGCGGCAACAAACGAATTCATCGCGCAGTGCGTGGAGTCGTTTCCGGTCTGTGGGTATAAACAGGCGTACGCTCTGGGTAGCGATGGGTTCCGGAATCGCTGCGGTAATGGTGGCTTTTGTCGTGTTCGCGCAGAGTCATGGCGCGCTGCAGAATCAGTTTCACGGACTGGACAAGATGTCCGCTCAGGGGCTTTCAGCGGCCCAGCCCCATGAGAGCGCCTTGCAGACGCTGAACGCAACGCTGGCGCCGATTTCCTCGCAAGATGTCGCAGTGGCGGTGCAATCAGCGCAGAGTGCGAATGCGGCCGGACACACAGGTTCCGTGGATGGCCCGTTTACGGCTGCGGGCTCGGGAAAAACGGGCGCCGCGAGCGCGACAAAGAGCGCGGGCGCGCCGACGGAAAGCGCGTCGAATGCCGGGCAGGCGGGCGGCAAGGGAAACGTTCATGGATTTGTTGCGCTTACTCCGAACGTGCTGACGTTTCGGGCGCGTCTGTACAATACAAGCGCATCGCCCGTTCAGGGCAGAGCGCTTCAGGGGATGCTCTTTGTGTTGCGCAGCGCAGGCGGACTGGCGCCCATGCAGGCGAGTGACTGGGAGTATTTTGTGAATGGCCCGAACGCGGTGATTCCAGCCCACGGTTCGGTGCAATGGTCGTTTACCCTGAATCCAACGCCAGCGTACGCACATTTGAACAGTCGCTATATTCACCTGATCTGGATGATGCGCACGCCCAATTCAAGTCTCCCCTCACTCAGCATGGGAACGTTGCCTGTACACGTGTCGCGTATTCATGTCCGAGTGACCGGAACGGCTGGAGCGGGCATCCAGTTTCTGACGATCACTGCGCGCGTCAGAAATGAGGGCGCACAACCGTGGTTTCCACGGACAGCATTGGGCATGCTGTTTTTCGAACGTTACTCTGGCGCACAACTCCTTGGCAGGGGCACCTATAAATATTTTGATGATGTCGCCGTGCTGTCTGGTCCAACGCAGAAGCTGGGTCCAGGACAGTCGGCCACCGTCGAATTTCAGATTACAGGTGTGCCGAATACCAACATGCGAAAACTGCCTCTGCGCATTC
>JAKADD010000284.1 GCA_021820825.1 Bacillota bacterium | reverse complement strand
AGCATCACTGATTTCGCAACGCTCGACATACGGGTGGGGGTGATCAGAACAGCGCGTCTTCACCCGACAGCAAAGAAACCGGCGTACCAACTGGAAATTGACTTTGGCCCGCTCGGTGTAAAATGGAGTTCCGCGCAACTGACTGTTTTGTATAAAGAGGAAGACCTGCTCCAGCGACAGGTCGTTGCCGTCGTCAATTTTCCACCGCGGCGCATCGGCGGGTTTACGTCCGAAGTGCTGGTGCTCGGCGCCGTTCAGGAGGATGGAGCGGTTATTTTGCTCGCGCCGGAGCGCGCGGCGCGGCCTGGGGATTGTATTGCGTGACGATGCGGTTTTATCTGGAATGAGGTGCGGAGTTGGATCCATATCAGGAGATTGCGCGCGTGTTGGGAGATCGCTTCCGGATTGTTCCTGAACCGCCGGAATATTTACGGCGCCGGTCGATCGCCGAACTGGAACAGGGAGTCGCCGAGGGGGAACGGATCTGGTGGGCGTTCCCCCAGAAGAGCGGTGGTCATCTGTACATCGCCGCGTTGCGCGACCAGGTGAGTTCCGCTGAACTGTTTCTGTTGCGTCTGCTGGTTGACGCTGTGCCAGTTCGCCAGGAAGAATCGGCTTCCGCGTGGATGACGCACATCGCGTCTGTGCTGCGTGAGCCGCCAGAGGCGTTTTCTGTGGCTATCCGCATTGAGGATGACATTGAAAATGTGGCGGTGCCGTGGAATTGGCCCGTGAGCCTCGTGTCGCTGCGACCGTATGAACGGGGCGTGCAGGAGGTGGCCGCCGACATCTGCAAAACGCTGGAGTCGCTGGCTGACGGTCCTGATCTGAGCCCCTTCACGGTGATTGATTCCGCCCTGATTGTTGCGGTGTTTCCCCATCCGCATCAGGAAAGGCACGGATCGGACGAGGGATTTGGGGAGGAAACGGCGAAAGCGCTTGTCGATGGGCTCGCTTCCGAATCGTTTATTGATGTCCGCGCTGTCTGGAGCCACCCCCTGCGCAGCTTCCCGGAAGTGCTGCGCGTCGTTCGGCGCATGCTATACTTGACCCAGACCGCGGAGGGGCTGGCGCCCGAAGAGCGTGTGCTGTCCTTGCGCGGTCTGGGTGTGTATGAACTGTTGTTCGCTGTCAGACCGCAGTTTCAGCAGGCGTACGCAGACCATGTTCTCTCCGCTGCGGCGCTGCTCGCACTGGGAACAGAACTGGAGCAGACCGTCATGGTGTTTGTGCAATGCGATCTGAACGTGAGCGAGACAGCGCGCAAACTGTATCTGCATCGCAACAGTCTGCTGTATCGGATTGAACGCATCAGAGACATGACAGGCTATGACATCCGGCGGTTTGAGGATGCGGTCACGGTGTGGAGCGCCATTTTGTTTAAACGCCTGTAGAGTCTGCGCGATAAGGACTGACTGAGAACGGAAACAGGGAGGCGTCAGTGATGCAAGCGATTGAAGCAGCGGCTGTTCAGGTTGCGCTTGACAAATTTTCGAATCGGGATATTTATATTCATCTGGAAACCACAAACGGCGCGTACGCCGCTCATCGACAGGAACATTTCATGGCTGTCTGCGCCTATATCCGCAACGGCCTAGTCCGCTATCAGCGGGGCTCCATCGCGGGTATAGGCCCTTACCGGGTTGGACTCAAGATGAACGATGGCTGGATCTATGCCGAGGGCTTGACAGACTGGGAACTGGACGCCGAAGGCAGGCTGCTCATGGCCGGACATGACGCGGACGGCAGGCTTGCCATCGCGCTCGAACTCAGCGCTGAACCCTTCCCCGTCTAGTGGCGCCCGTCTGGGCTCCAGCAAACGCAAACGTAAACGCATCATGAATGTTCATGTCAATCGAACCGCCGAGGAGTGAATGTCAGTGGAACGCCATGTGTTGGTTGTGTTTCCCCATCCCGATGATGAATCATTCGGCGCCGCAGGCGCCATCATACTGCATACACAGGCGGGCACGCCCGTCACCTATCTGTGCGGTACTCTCGGAGAAATGGGACGGAATATGGGCAAGCCGTTTTTTGCGACTCGCGAGACGCTTGCGCAGGTTCGGGAGCGGGAACTGTACGATGCCTGCGCCGTGCTGGGAATTGCCGATTTGCGCCGCATGCATTTGCGTGACAAGACGATCGAGTTTGAAGACCAACAGGCGCTTGCCGCCCGTATTGCCGGGGTGATCGAAGAGGTTCAGCCTACACTCATGATCACGCACTATCCGGGGCACGGCGTGCATCCCGATCACAATGCCCTGGGTGCGGCGGCAATTCGCGCAGTGGGGATGATTGCAAAAGAGCAACGCCCCGTAATCCATGCCCACGCCATCACCGCCAACCGCGAAGAAGCGCTCGGGCCGCCCGATGTGGTGCTTGACCTGACCGATGTATTTGCCGTAAAATTGGCCGCCATTCGGGCGCACCGCTCGCAATCCGAGGCCATGCTTGCAGAGATGGAGAAGGAACTGGCGGGGGATCCCGACGTCAGAGAGCGCTGGATGCGCAGATGGCGCAAGGAGATGTATTGGACATACCGCGTGTGATGTTCCGGACAGCGGGTCGCAACTCGTGAATCGCGCCTCTGTGGCGAAGTGCCCAAACCTGTACGCCTGATGTTTGTATACGTTGCCATATGGAGCCGCTGACGGGACCGGGCTATACTATGTGTGCAGTTCTATCCCAGATCACGGTCTTTGAAAGGAGATTGCCCTGTTTGGCAAACGTCAGTTTATCGCATATTTATAAGCGCTACCAGGGGAATGTTGTTGCGGTCACCGATTTTAGCCTGGAGATTGCGGACAAGGAATTCATTGTGCTGGTGGGACCGTCCGGTTGCGGAAAATCGACCACCCTGCGCATGATCGCTGGACTTGAGGAGATTTCGGATGGGGATCTGATGATCAGCGGACGGCGCATGAATGATGTGGCGCCCAAAGATCGCGACATCGCGATGGTATTTCAGAACTATGCGCTGTATCCGCACATGACTGTGTATCAGAACATGGCGTTCGGTTTGAAATTGCGGCATTTTCCAAAGGCGGAGATTGACAGGCGCGTGCGCGAGGCGGCGCAACTTCTGGATATTTCCAACCTGCTCGCGCGAAAACCGAAGGCGCTGTCAGGCGGCCAACGGCAAAGGGTGGCCTTGGGAAGGGCAATCGTGCGCGAGCCCCAGGCATTTCTGATGGACGAACCGCTTTCGAATCTGGACGCCAAACTGCGGGTGCAGATGCGTACGGAGATCAGCAAACTGCATAAACGGTTGCAGACCACGTTTATCTATGTGACGCATGATCAAACGGAAGCAATGACCATGGGCGATCGCATTGTTGTCATGAAAGATGGGTTTATCCAGCAGGTGGCCACTCCTCAGGAGGTTTATAATCATCCCAGGAACCTTTTCGTGGCTGGTTTTATTGGTTCGCCTGCCATGAATTTCGTCACGGGCAGAATCGAAGAATCGGGCGGCGCAGTCAAATTCGAGGCGGAGGGAATGGCGCTCACAATCCCTGAAGGGCGTCACGAACTGATACGCAGTGAGGGTCTGGTCGGTAAAGACGTGGAGCTTGGCATACGGCCAGAACATATTCACGATGAACCGATGTACATGGAAACATTCCCCGGCGGCGTTTTTGAAGCGAATGTCGAAGTAGTGGAGCATATGGGGTCGGAAATGTACCTGTTGATGGATGTCAGTGGCCAGCAGATAACAAGCCGCATCGTTGCCCGCAGCGATATCAAGGCGGGTACACGGTTGAAGCTGGGCATTGATATGAACAAATTCCACATATTCGACAAGGAAACGGAAGAAGCTGTGTTTTAGATGCGCGGGATCGGGTGTAGTCAGTGTGTGTTTTGGGAAGCATAGAGATCCTGTTCAAAAAGGGGTCAGGTAAGACCCGCGCAGTGCAAGGAAGCGAGCCAAGAATGCGGACCGAGCGTACGATTTGGGTACGTGAGGGAGCATTCTTGGCGCTGACGCCGCAATGCGCCGGGGAG
>JAKADD010000283.1 GCA_021820825.1 Bacillota bacterium | reverse complement strand
ATGATCATCATTGGCGCGCTGCTCCTGATCACCGCATTCATTGCCAGACGCAAGGAACAGATGATGAATGACGCTGCGCTGACGGCAGCAACGGGAAGACCGGTCACCACGGTGTCCGCCCTTGTAACCGGGGCCATGCAGGGACTGGCGGCTTTGCCTGGCATGAGCCGCAGCGGAATGACCATTACCCCTCTTCTCTGGATGGGATTCTCCGGCGAGGAATCGCTGCGGTTATCTTTCATGTTGGACGTATTGGCTCTTCTTGGCGCTGGAGTCGTGCCGGTCGTCATCGGCAGCGGCGGGCGGGCTGCTATTCTTCAACTCGGTTGGGGAGCGACCCTGCTCATGCTTCTCGTGGCGGCCATCGTCTCGTTTCTGGCCATCAATGCCGTACTGAAACTGGCAAAGCGACTGCGCACCTCGGTCGTGACCTTTGCAATCGCAGTGATCACGTTATTGGTGCCGATTGCGGCTCTCTTAAGACTTTAATACAGTTCTCTCGCGCTGATTCGGAGCGTCCAGCGGGATTCGGCGCAGATCGGGAGGATGCCAGGGACATCGTGCAGGATGCGCTGTACAAGGGGGTGCTGTACGCCGACTCCATCGATTCCAATCGGGTTCCGGCGTGGCTGTTCAAGGTGGCCATTCATCATTACTACGATCTCTGCCGCAAACGCAAGCGGCACGTGGAAATACCGATTGACACCAAGTGCGCAAGAAGTAACGTTCCAGGCACAGCCAATCGCCGTTCCGTACAGCCTCCCTCGTACCGATATCAATAAACTATGGATACACCTCTCATAACACTCCCAATTAGTGTGATGAGCGCTTTACACGGGTTCAGAAGACATGGTCAGAACAGCACGAAATCGCACCTTCGATGTCATCATGCGCTCGAACGCCTCTGTCGCCTGCTCCAACGGGAATACTTCTATCCTCGGATGAACATCTGTCAGTATGCTAAAATGGATTGTATCCTCCGAGTCTTTCGCTTGACCAGCTGTCCAACCGCGCAAAGTTCGGCGTCCATTTAGAAATTGAATCGCTGTCAACTCCAGCGGATCGTTGGAACCCGCCACAACGATTACTTCCCCATTCATGGCGAGTCCATCGAATAGTGCAGAAATGGCTTTGCCATTAGGCGCCGTGGCCAGAATGACCTTCGCACAGCAGTGCGCCAAACGTTGTTACACCAGCGCACATCAGCGGAGCTCCTTCAACAGATGTAAGTGCGGGCGGGATCTTTGCCAAGCCTTCACTGTATGCAATCATATACTCCGCATATCCACCGTCGCACGTCAATCCGGTAACTTCATGACGGCCTCCATGCCATCCCACGCCGACCCGTTGTCCTACCTGCCATTCCGTCACATTTGGTCCGATCTTCTCTATTACACCAATGACCTCATGACCCGGTATCCGTGGATACTTCATGTAGGGATGATGTCCCTCGATCGCCGCCATCTCGCCGTGACAAACGCCGCAAGCCTCCACTTGGATTCTAACCTGATCAAGGCCAGGTTCGGGAATTTCGCGTTCAACCAATTCTAATGAGCCACCGCGACGAGATACTTGGATTGCCTTCATCAATGCCATCGTGCAGCCAACGCTCGCTTCGAGGAATGAAATCGCCCAATTTGAGAATCCAGACCCCCAGTTCCATTTCCTCAATGGCAACATACTGTCCAGCATACTTGGTACACAACGTCACTTGTCTGTTCGCGCCAATCGGTTTAATCATCATGGCTCGTTCCCCTCCTTCACGGCCCAAATCCGACTATGCACCAGCGATGGAACTCTACTCGTGACTGAGCAGCTGACGAAAGAGAGCAACAATTTGTGTGGATTCGGCGCCCAAACTGGCAAAAAAATCAAAGTCCACCTGTTCGACGAGCTTAATGGCGCGTTCCAACACATCGTATCCTGCCTGCGTCACAGTCAGCACCTTTGCGCGCGTGTCGACGGGATGTTGATCCCGGGTCATTAACCCCTTCGCAACAAGTGTTCTCAGCACCTGGGATGTCATCATGATATCCGTTTTGGCGAATTGTGACAGAACAACTTGCGTCACGTCCCGGCCTTCTTGCGTCAGCCAAGCCAGAGTGGCCAGCAGGACAAACTGGACGTGGGTCAAGTCGACCTCCCTGAGCGCAGCCCGTTGCTTTCGCTGCCATATATTTGTCACTTGCCACAGCAAAAAACCCGGACTGTCGGAAGGCATTTCAAAACCGGACTGTAGTTTCCTCTGTTTCAAGAGCAAGGACTCCCTTTGCACTCCTCACATTCATTGCATCGGCGATGGTCTGAAAATCGCTGACGGAAATCCCGAAATGCCCGAAACGGAACTGGTAACCCCAGTGCTTCAAGTTCTGCACGAAAGCCAACTGGGGCAAGAGGGGCTTAATGGGCGCCGCCTCACAAGGCAGGTAGTTCACTCTCCGCCTGTATGGAACAAACGTTTCGCTCATCCGGAATGGATAAATTTCATCGTCGGGCAGTTGCCCCACAGCGGTAAACGCTTGGACAATCTCTCCGCCCTTAAGCGCGCTTCTTGGCGAATAATATACCAGCCAATCCCCTCGGCCCATGCGCGCCAAGGGATTCCGCTTGCCGTGGCAGAGTTGGGCAAAGCCGTCGGCAACCCCGCGGCGCACATGGTCCTGAGACACTACGCCAATCCAGTATCTCATGGAACTGTCCACCCCCTCTTGCGCCCCCTTATGCGCGACTTGACCAATCACACACCAACGTTGAGAGCGTGACGTACGAGCGAATCCATGGTCTCTGGAATGCCCACCGTCATGGACGGGCCAATCTGAGGGCCGAGTGTGTCTGCCGCGGAACCGTCAATTTCGACGCGATGTGTAACCTTTGTTTTTCCCGATGAGGCTTCGCTCAAGGTGTGAATAAACCTTATCACGACGCCTGTTCCCGGTATTTCCGTCTCGTCTGAAAACCCTTTGCCGGGGGTGGCGCTGACGATGCGGAAGCGAAGAGCGTCCTGCCCCATGGGGGTGATTGTTCCCGTTGAGCCGGCAGCAAATGGTCCGTCCAATTCTATGGCAGAGATGCCAGAATCCCAGACCGGCCACGTGGTTACATCGCTGTACAGTTTCCAAATCGCTGCTGGGGATGCTGTTGTTTCAACCGAATGTTCAAAACTCCACATATCGATCCCTCCTTAATATACTCGCGCATATTATATATGCACATATTATATAGAGTCAAGCGCATGTCAGATGAACAGCCGCTCTCGACCAGCGCCGAGAGCGCCGGACAGACAGACCACGGTCTTGCCGCATGCCTTCGCACGCAGGGCGACCCCGGCCACCGTTTTCCCGTACGCGGTTTGAGCGTCTGTCCTGCCCTCCCCGGTGATGACGATATCGACATCCCGGACTGTCTCTTCAAAATGAAACAGATCGAGCATCACCGTGATGCCGGACGACGCACCCTTTTGCGAGTCAAACACGGCGGTCGCCCCTTGGCGGCCATAGAGCGGATTGGAGACATCGCACATGACCCGAATGAGCACCCTGTCAGCATGCCTACTCGCCGCCGTGCATCTCCGGCGCCTGCGGAGAAGACGCGGGCTCTCGCTGACCACTGGCCGTCAGCACCTGATCCGGCAGGAAATCAAAGACGGTCGAGTTCTGTTCGACGGCCTTCCGCGTATCGCGAAACTCCGCGCACCGTGCGGGCTGCGGGATGAGTTTGCCGGAGTTGCACAGATCGCGCGGGTTGAACACATCACGCAACCGTCGCTGCGCCTCCAGGTCCGCAGCCGAAAACATGTACGCCATCTGCTCGATCTTCTCCATGCCGACGCCGTGTTCGCCGGTGATGCTGCCGCCGACATCCACGCACAGTTCCAGGATCCGTTGCCCGATCTTCATGGCCTGCTCGCGTTGCCCAAGGATTCGCTCATCATAGCAGATCAAGGGATGGAGATTTCCATCGCCCGCATGAAAAACGTTCGCCACCCGCAATCCATACTCGCGGCTCAGTT
>JAKADD010000006.1 GCA_021820825.1 Bacillota bacterium | reverse complement strand
GACTGGCTGGCGTCGTTCGCAGTATTGGTGGTTTTGAGCTGAATTGATGGTTGCAAATCATGTTGTATGGTCTTATACTAACACTCGTACTCTTGTACCTCTTGCATTAGATGATTCTGTACCTATAGGAACCAGCATCCACTTAAAGGGTTAGGACCTCACAGGACTAACTTTCCCCCGTGGTGGATGGCGCAGGTCCCGCCATGCTTGGGAGGGCATGGGATTTTGATTGAAAAGGGGGAAGTTTTGTCATGGATACAGCAGGACGTCATGTGATTGCAGAATTATGGGGTTGCAAAGCGGATATGTTGAATGATCTCCATGGTATTGAACGGGTTATGGTCAGCGCGGCGCTGGAATCCGGCGCCGAGGTCAGAGAGGTCGCATTTCACAAGTTTGCCCCGCAGGGAGTAAGCGGAGTTGTGATTATCTCAGAGTCCCATTTGACAATTCACAGTTTTCCAGAGCATGGCTATGCGAGTATCGACGTTTACACGTGCGGCGATCGGATTGATCCGAATGTCGCCTGCGATTATATCACGAGGGCGCTTGGCGCGGCAACGCGGGAGACGGTGGAACTGCCTCGCGGAGTGGGGCCGATCCTGGTTGGGCAGCAAAAGATCGAAGTAATGAGTTAACGGAGACAGCGCTTTTCCGACAGGCAAACGCAGTTTGACACGACAGCGACAATACAAATGGGCAGGCTGGAAATCCAGCCTGCCCATTTGTATTGTCGTGCGGACTGCCCCGCCTACCATACGTCGCGTCGCATAACGTGTCGATGCACGACCATTTCGCGGGTGGCGAGAGTGGCGCCATTGCCAGCGTCGATGACGGCGAGGTAACGTGTTTCTGCTTTTTCGAGCAACACCAGGTATACGAGGTTCTTGTGCAGGGAGTGCAGGTTGACTTCTTTGCACTTTGCTCCGGGAAACCGGAACAGCGCCGCCTTTTCTGCTGCGGCTGGCGTTATCTTCGCATAGGGGGCGAGTATCTGCGCATAGGCGTCGCGGCCTGCCCTGGTTGCCTTGACAACTGTGTCCTGAGTAATCTGAACGCTGCTCACGATATGTACGGGCGCAACCCTGGCGCCAGCCGAGGCGCCAGGATGTTCATGCGCCAGTGTCGGAATTGGCCACGCCAGAAATCCAAACGCCGTAACGATTGCCCCGAGTTTAAGCGTGTGGAGCAGCCGCTTTGAAAGGCTGTTTCGAAACAATAAACACACCTCCAGACTATGTGGCCGCCGAGGCGGTCACCAACTAGGGTGCCCAATTGGCGCTTTGGTATGTGGCTTGGCAGGAATGGATGAAAAGCAGACGAACGACAAAGCAGACAGAACGCCCTTGACAACTCATGAAACAAAGATTAATATAACGATAACGTTATAACGAATTCGTTGCAATTTCAACATTCACGAGAAAAGGGGCGGGAATGATGGACGAGACTGTTTCGTCTGCCTCCATGCTGGTCGCTGCTGCAATAGCCATCAATCGACGGATGCACCGAGCGGCGCATGACGAAATGACCAGCCATTCACCGTATCAGGACTTGCGCGTGTTTGACTATATCGTTTTGCGTATCGTCGGACATCGTCCGGGCATCACGATCAGGCAACTCAGTGAACATCTAGGTCTTGCGCATAGCACGGTGTCCAGCATGCTGCAGCGTTACGATCGACTCGGACTGATAGCAAAGAACCCATGCGATCAGGACAAACGCTCTGTTTCGCTGTCTGTCACCGACGCGTGGCATGCTGTGCGCGACACGCTGTCACCGTCATTGGAGGCGGCCAACGCGGAACTGATCGGACGTCTGACAGATCATGAACAGGCTGTTCTGAGAGAGGGCCTCAGCGCTTTGTTGCGCGTGTTGCAGGAAGATTCGACGAGTACGACTCCACTGGAAAACGCGACCGACGAAAGAGAAGCAGGTGAAACGGAATGAGAAGTCGAGTCATGATTGAGGCGCGCGGGTTGGTGAAGCGCTATGGCGATTTCACCGCTGTCAAGGGGATCGATCTGGAGGTTCGGGAGGGGGAGATCTTCGGGTTTCTCGGCCCCAACGGCGCAGGCAAGTCCACCACGATCAAGATGTTGACCACTATCGTGCATCTGACGGACGGCCTTGCCCGAGTCGCGGGACACGATGTCGCGGAGGAGACGGACGCGGTGCGTTCGGCGCTGGGTATTGTGTTTCAGGATCCCACACTCGACATTGGGCTCTCAGCCTGGGAAAACCTCTACCTGCACGGTATGCTGTACGGTCTGTCGCGCACAGAGATCCGCGAGCGCGCTGACGCTGTGCTCGCCATGATGGAACTGCAGGAACGACGTAAAGACCTCGTCAAGACGTTCTCCGGCGGTATGAAACGACGTCTGGAGATTGCGCGCGGACTGATGCATCGGCCCAAAGTCCTGTTTCTGGATGAACCGACGGTCGGTCTGGATCCGCAAACGCGTGCGCGGATCTGGGATTACGTCAAGTCCCTGCGCGATGAAAACGGCCTGACGATCTTCATGACCACGCACTATATGGACGAAGCGGAGCATTGTGACCGCATTGCCATCATGGATCAGGGGGAGATCATCGCGCTGGACACACCTGACAATCTGAAGAGATCCGTTGGCAATGACGTCATCACACTGCAAACGGAAGACGATGCGCAAGCGATTGCAGCGCTCTCCGCAAATTTTTCAATCACGGCGCGCTCCGTGCAGGGGGGCGTGCAGTTTGACGCGGAGAATGGAGAGACGTTTCTGCCCCAGTTGCTCGCCCGCAATCTGTTTCACGTAACGTCGCTCAACCTGCGCAAACCGACACTTGACGATGTGTTCATGCTGCTCACGGGGCGAACGATTCGCGAAGAGGATCTGGGCGCGCGCGACCAACTGCGCGAGGCGCTTCGGCAAAGGGGGAATAAGCGATGAGTCTGCGCGCCATATACGTTGTCTGGTTGCGAGAACTGATCAAGTTCTGGCGTGAAAAGGCCCGCATCATCACTTCGCTCGTTCAGCCCGCTGTATGGTTATTTGTAATGGGTAAGGGTCTCTCCGGATTCGTGCATCTGCACGGTTCTTTCAGCGGTTCCTATACAGCCTTCATGCTGCCTGGCGTGATGGGCATGACCGTGCTCTTCGCGTCGATCTTCTCCTCAGTGTCCATCATCTGGGACCGCGACTTTGGATTTCTCAAGGAGATGCTGGTGGCGCCAGTGCCACGATCGGCGCTCGTGTTTGGCAAAATATTGAGCGGAGCAACCGTGGCGATGATCCAGGGAACACTCGTGCTTGTATTTTCCCCTTTTGTGGGCGTACAGCTTTCCTTCGCCGGCGTGATGGAAGCCATGGGAACCATGTTCCTGCTGTCATTATCGTTATCGGGGCTCGGAATTGCCGTCGCGACGCGCATGACATCCATGCAGGGGTTTCAGCTGGTCATGAACTTCTTGTTGATGCCCATGTATTTCTTGAGCGGGGCGATCTATCCTCTACAGGGCTTGCCGACATGGATGAGCGCAATCGCGCATATCGATCCGCTCGCGTATGGAGTCGATGCCCTGAAATGGGCGCTGATCCGATTCCATCAATTTTCACTCAGTGTGGATTATGCGGTGCTTGGCGGGCTTGCCGTGGTCTTCACTCTGATCGCGACCGTTCTCTTCAAGATGGAGGGGTAAACTGTGAATTCTCAAACATATTTGCCTGAGGGTTGTGTTTGAAGGTGGAACGTAGTATACTGCTCGTTGTCTGAAATGCATTCCGGGACCGTAGCTCAATGGGAGCACACCGTGGTTGGTTACACTACCCAAAGAGTAAGGCAAGAGACCTTTTGCCAAGATTTGAACAAATGGTAAAACACGGGGAATTAGCTCAGCTGGTAGAGCATCGCGCTGGCAGCGCGAGGGTCAGCGGTTCAAGTCCGCTATTCTCCACCAAAACCTTGGAGCTGTGGTGTAGTGGCCTAACATGCCTGCCTGTCACGCAGGAGATCGCGGGTTCGAATCCCGTCAGCTCCGCCATATGGTTTATCGATTCACGGTCACGTTGCCAGGCGCATAAACGAAGTGGGGGGAGCTCAGGAACGGCTGAGCCTTTTTTGTGTCACGCAACAGATAAGGGGCTGGGCACTGTGATTCGGTACAAGTTTATCGGACACTCGACTGTGCTTGTCGAGTGGGAGGGCAAGCGGTTCATCACGGATCCGATTGTATCCAATAGAGCGCTCGTCGTAAGGCGCAAACGTCCGGCAGGCTATGAACAGGACGATCTGACAGACATCGATTATGTGCTATTGTCCCATGCGCACTGGGACCATCTGGACAAACCAACGTTGCGCAAGATCGCGCGCCGCAGCAACGCACGGGTCATTTGTCCGAAAGGCCATCTGTCGCTGTTGCATGACATTGGCTTCCAGGATGTATTTGAGCTGGAACGGGATGATGTTCTGAAGCAGGATGAATTCAGCTTCAGCCTTACTCCCGTGAATCACAGGGGCAAGCGGTGGCTGGAGCGCTACCGATCGTCAGCAGGACTGTTCGTCAAAGGTAAGCATCACTCGTTCTGGTTCGCGGGCGATACCGGATATCGCAATGATTTCGCTGCTGGCATGCAGGGATTCCATCCTGATGTGGCGCTTATTCCAATTGGCGCTTATGAACCAAGGGAATGGTTTCACATGATGCACATGGACCCAAAGGATGCGTTGCAGGCTTTTCGTGATGTAGACGCCAAGTACATGCTGCCGATTCATTGGGGGGCGTTCAAATTGACTCGTGAGGAGATTCACGAGCCGCCGCAGGTGCTGCGCGAACTTGTTGCAGAGGATCCTGATTTGCTTGATCGTATTTGGTGGCTTGAGCCAGGAGAAGGGTGCATTTTCAAATAAGGATCCGGCGAAAATTCTCTAAGAATACGGCGCTCTGAACCGCTGAGGGCTGTTGGCCATGTGTGTTTCGGGAGTTGCCCGACCTCATAACAGATGTCGCAAAACAGTTTGCGTGACAGTTTGACAAATCGCTCAATCGTAGGGTATCTTAACTAAGTCACGTGTGATGGCTCGGTAGCTCAGTCGGTAGAGCAGAGGACTGAAAATCCTCGTGTCGGCGGTTCGATTCCGTCCCGAGCCACCAGCTTTGGGCATTGACGCATGCCGTCTGTTTGTGGCAGATTGGCCAACCCTGTACGGAATGCGGAAGTGGCTCAGGGGTAGAGCATCGCCTTGCCAAGGCGAGGGTCGCGGGTTCGAATCCCGTCTTCCGCTCCAGATGACAGCGTGGATGGATCAGGACCAGACGCTGAAGGCAAGCGTTCACAAGCACTCATTTGATATAAAACATACATTCATTTTATCAAAAGCGCCGTAAAACTCTGTCCTTTAGGCCGGAGATATAAGGCGTGCACTAGACGTCTTACGAAATGTATTATATCATGTAAGCATGCTAACCAAAGCGTACCGATACCGTTTCTACCCAACTGAAGAGCAGGCGCAACTGTTAGCCAGAACATTTGGCTGTGTTCGCTTTGTCTACAATTGGGGGCTTCGTCTCAAGACGGACGCCTATTACCAAGAAGGCAAACGGTTATATTACGATGCGTTGTCGGCTCAACTGACCGTATTGAAACGGCAGCCAGAAACGGTATGGTTGAATGAAGTGTCGAGCGTAGCGTTGCAGCAAAGTCTCCGTCATCTGGACAAGGCCTTTCTTAACTTCTTTGAAGGTCGCGCCAAGTACCCTGAATTTCACAAGAAACACGACAAACAGTCTGCCTCCTTCATGACGTCCGCCTTCAAGTGGGATGGGCAGGCCATCACGCTGGCCAAGATGAAAGAGCCGCTCGCCATCCGCTGGTCCCGGCGATTCTCCGGCATTCCTTCATCCGTGACGGTGAGCCGCGATACCGCGAATCGCTACCACATTTCGATACTGGTTGATGAGGCCGCCGCACCGCTCCCTGTAGTTGATTCCCGAGTCGGCGTCGACTTAGGATTGACGCATGCAACGATTTTCTCGACAGGCGAGAAGGTGAGCAACCCGAAATTCTACCGTAAGGATGAGTTGCGACTGGCAAAGGCGCAACGTCGGCTCGCCAAAAAGAAGAAAGGCTCCAAGAATCGCGCCAAGGCGCGTCTCCAAGTGACTCGTATTCACGTCCGTATCGCGGATCGCCGCAAGGACTTCACCCACAAACTCACCACACGGCTCGTTCACGAAAACCAAGTGATCGCCGTTGAGAGTCTGCAGGTCAAGAACATGATCCGGAATCACCATCTGGCGAAGTCGATCGCCGACGTGAGCTGGGGCGAGATGGTGCGCCAGTTCGAATACAAGGCAGACTGGTATGGGCGCACTCTCGTCAAGATCGACAAGTTCTATCCATCGAGCAAACGGTGTTTCGACTGCGGACACATCATGCAAAAGATGCCGTTGCAGGTCCGCGTATGGACGTGTTCCGAGTGCGGAAAGACACACGACAGAGACATCAACGCCGCACAAAACATCTTAGCCGCCGGGCTGGCGGTGTTAGCCTGTGGAGAGGCCGTAAGACCCGCTCGTAAGCTGAACAGCAAACGAGAAGGCAAGCCTCAGCGAAGCAGGAAAGCTCAGTAGTGATACTGGGAATCCTCTTTCTTTAGGGAGAGGAGGATGTCAAATACGACGTTGGTTCCTCGTGATACGATAGGGAGCAGATCGGGGGGCGCGCGATAAATGAAGCACAGTTTGACAGTCTCAGTGAACAAGTACAGACGAGCCTCGAAATGTCTCGCCAAACACAAGTGATGATGGTCCAGTTTATTGAACACATCTTCCCATCGATGAAGTTAGAGATCAAAGCGGATCTGGCAGAACAAATCGTTCGTTTGCGCACCGAACTCAAGCAGGACATCGCCGAGCTCAGGCAGGACATCGCCGAGCTCAAGCAGGACGTCGTCGAGCTCAGGCAGGACGTCGTCGAGCTCAAGCAGGACGTCGTCGAACTCAAGCAGGACGTCGTCGAACTCAAGCAGGACGTCGTCGATCTGCGCACCGAGCTGACGGGTGGGTTTATAGATGTGCGGGCGCGTCTGGACGGTCTCAGTGCTGATGTCTCCGAGATTCGGCGGCGATTAGACTATCAGATTGCGAAGATTGCCCGCGTCGAAGAGCAGGTAGACTTTCTCAAAGCGCAATGATTGACCGTCTCCAGAGAATTACGGTTGTTGGGAGGGGGGCGCTCTCGCACACTTGAATAGCACAAGCCAAATGAACACGTTCGAATCCGTTCGGATTCCCTGACTTGAAAAATGCTTCTGCTCTGGCGGAACTGCATGCTGATGGAGCGTAAGCGTTATAGATGTCTATCCGAGCACTTTGCGGCGGCAACTTGTGTCTCTGTCGGCACTGTTTAGCGACCCATCTGTTCTTGATTTCTGCGATCTTCCTCCTACACTTTTCGACCCTTTGTCTGATGGCCGCCTGCACTGGAGCGTGCAGGCGTATGATTCGCGGGGTCATATGATCTCGTCGCCCAGTGTCGGTTTTACGCCTGCGCAGCCTGCGGAACTTGTGCCGCAGGCGTTGCTGGCTTTGGTTGACCAGAAGCGTTGCCCCACAGCCGATTCTGTGTTTCTGATGTGGACTTCCATGATGCCAGACCTCAAATTGCGGACGCCAAGTCCGCCGTAAATATGTCTTTGCAGCGCTATAGCGCTGTGTTTGCTGAGAGATCTGATTCGGCTGCAACTGTTTGACTGGTCTGTTGCAGCGCAGTATAATTGGCGGCAGAATGGCAAACATGGCAGACTTGCAATACGATATGTCATATCTTGCTGATCGAGAGCAAAAAACAGGCAACATCATGTCGGGATGGCGGAATCGGCAGACGCACTGGACTTAAAATCCAGTGAGCGTAAGCTCGTACGGGTTCAAGTCCCGTTCCCGACACCATGAAAAATACTGGCGAAAGCGGGCTCGCAGAACCCGCTTTTTCCGTCGTTTCGTTCGCTGGGATGATTCGACTCTACCCGCCTAATCTTCCGGGTAATACCAAGGGGGTCCATCATCATGAAACATAAGAAGGCGCTGCTGGGAACTGTTGTGCTGGTAAGTATACTTGCGGTTGCCGGGTGTGCGACTGTGTTCGCTTATTCATCTGCGGTTACGGGTTGGCGCGCCCAGACGAACAGTGCGGCGCTGCACAGACGGGGGCCGTTGCACCAGAGGCCAGGGGGAACGCGGATTCTTCAGACGCTGCCCACAGTTATGGAGGTGGCGCGGCATAATGAGTTTCAGAAACAGCAGCCGCTGCCTCCTTTAGAACGTACAATCACAGATGCGGCGGTCGTTCGCCAACTGTATGCAGATTTGCGTAATCTTCCTCCATTTCCGAAGGGAACCGTCAATTGTCCAGCGGATTTTGGGGTGTCTTACACTGTGGTGTTCCGTGACGGCGCGCATATTGATCTGTCAGCCAAACTGGATGGCAGCGGGTGCAAAGCGGTCTGGATCAATGGGAAAACATACTCCAGCGACGGCCCGAGCGGGAGGGCGTTTTGGGCGCTCCTCGGCAAAACGCTGCATCTGACTCCGCGGCAGTTGGCAGGTGTGCCGGGATCTTACAGGGGAATTCGTTGAGGCCGATCATTATGCATGAGGATCTGGGGGTGAAGAACACGTTATGACACAGGCGGCCATCATTGGCCACGTAGCCGTACCGCCCATAGTGTTCACTGCCCTGATGATGTTTTCCTTAAGCTTTCTGTTGCGGATCAATGAACCGCCCCGTCCGGGAGTTGGGATTCGCACAGCGCGGATGCTGGCGAATCCCACATTGCGGCAAATGCTGGTGTGCTAGACGTCGAGGAGACTGAGTGTTTCTGTGACCTCCCGGAAAACACGCGTGTGTAAATCGACGTCTTCCACGGTGGTATTCGGAGACATCAATGCCATGTTGTGAAACGGTGTCAGCAGGATGCCGCGGTTCAGCATGTACAGGTGAATAAATCGATCCAGTTCGTGATCCCACAATGCAGCCGCTTCAGAACCGTTGTGCGGCCGATTTGGCTGGAACAAATACTCGACACGAGCGCCAAGCTGCGTCACATGCCAGGGCAGCGACCGCTCCGCGAGCACATCATTGACTCCAGACGTGAAACGCGTTGCCAGCGCAATCATTTTGTCATAGTTGTCCTCTGTTAACACACGTGCAAGGGTTGCCCGCATTGCTGCGATGGAGAGAGCGTTTCCGGCTAAGGTTCCGCCGATGCCGCTCGTGTCGGTTTCGTCTTGAGACAGGATTGCCGTCAAACGTTCGGCGACTTCGGCGCTGAGACCGTATGCGCCCGCAGGTACGCCGCTTGCAAGGGGTTTGCCTATCGTGAAAATATCCGGTTCCAAATGGTATTCTCCCGTATATCCTCCCGGCCCCGTACAGATCGTGTGCGTCTCATCAAGAATCAACAGCGTGCCATGGCGCCGGGTCAATGTGCGCAGCGCGTCATGAAAACCGGGATCCGGATGGATGATGCCGATGTTCGTCATAACTGGTTCCGCGATCACGCACGCCACGTCTTCATGGGATAGAGCGTCTGCCAAGGCGTCGACATCGTTAAACTCAACGACCCGCGTCGTTTCGGCAGGATTTACTGCGGGTCCCAGATTTCCCTTACGAGGAACGGGTGCGCTGTCCTGGAGTGTAATGAATGTCTCGTCAACCGTTCCGTGATAACACCAGTTAAATACAAGTATTCGGTTGCGGCCCGTCACTGCACGGGCGATGCGCAGAGCAAAGCGATTCGCATCCGTTGCCGTGAGGGTAAACTGCCAATATGGCAAACCAAACCGACGCGAGAGTTCGTTGCTGACCCAGATTGCGTCTGCGGTCGGCAACATGAGGGTCAGACCGTTCCAAATCTGCTGTGCAATGGCGTCTACAGACTCGTCCGGGGAATGCCCTGTCATGGCCCCGGTATCTCCTAAACAAAAATCCACATACTCTCGCTCATCCACATCGACAAAATGGGACCCCTTGGCATTCCGGACAAAAATGGGGAATCCTCCGGCCCATTTGGTCATCCAGTTCATGGGCACGCCAGCGAACAGCGAACCCTTGGCCTGCTCGGAAAGAGCGTGGGACTCGGGATGCTCCTGGAGAAATCTTTGTTCTTCAATTTTCATCAACTCATGCAGCTGTGTAGGATTGATCATTGTTCCACTGGCCCCCTCTTAAAAACTTCACTCTAATCGATAAAATCGTTCAACAATTTTTATTTAAGCAAGATTCATGCCGAGTCCAAATTGTTGCCGCCGTGCGCTTATATACGATACAGAAAACTCGTCTGATCGCAAACAATCACAGATCCGCGCTGCAAATCCACATATCTGCCTGCACTGCTCATCATTCGGGGTGAAAACGAATCAGATTCTGTTGGAGGAACTGGCAAGGTTGCCGAAAGTGATGTTTGCAACACCTTCCTGGTCAGGTAACAGTGTGACGTATTTTAGCGATAGATCGGGGCGCTTTTGAACTGTATCTCATGGATCTGCCAACACGTGAAATCAGCACGCTTAGACAACCCGTTAATCGTTCTGTCCAGGCGGGTTGTTGCATGTGTATGCAAAATTGTCTAATCCAGCTGCCACGGGGTAGCCTCTGTGCGAAATGATATATTTGTGCGTGGCACAAATATTGCTTCCATGACTGGCGAGAGGATATTAATTTCGAGGGGGGATCCGTTTGGACGTCTTAGATACTGAGAGCACCCGAATACAGGTTCATGCACAGACGTCGGCTGCGACACTGGCGCCAGTGGAACTGACGAATGAAGCAAAGCTGACACTCAATGAGCGTCGCCAGCTTGTGGTCGCCAAAGGCGTATCCGTTCAAAACCCCATCTGCGTCGTGCGGGCACAGGGGGCAAAGATGTGGGACGACGCAGGGCGTGAATACCTTGATTTTGCAGGGGGTATCGGCTGTCTCAATGTGGGCAGTGCACACCCTGAAGTCGTAGCGGCTGTGCAGGAACAGGCTGGAAAATTGTTGCATACCTGTTTCCACGTGACGTTGAACGAGCCTTACATACGTTTGGCCGAGGAACTGTGCCGGATCACGCCCATCGATGGTGAGACGAAAGTGCTGCTGGCCAACAGTGGCGCGGAAGCTGTAGAAAATGCGATTAAGGTGGCCCGTAGTTACACTGGTCGCCAGGCGATCATCGCATTTGACTATGCTTTTCATGGCCGCACCAATATGGGTCTGGCGCTGACCAGTAAAATTCATCCTTACAAGGCGGGGTTCGGCCCGTTTGTTCCGGAAGTGTATAGGGTGCCCTACGCGAACTGTTACCGTTGCCCGATTGGCAAGGAATTTGCGAGTTGCCAGTACGAATGTGTGGATGTGGTGTTGCACGCGTTTGACACGTATGTCGATGCCGACAATGTCGCCGCTCTCATCATAGAACCGGTGCAGGGAGAAGGTGGTTTTGTCGTTCCGCCTCCCGCTTATCTGCCGAGGCTCCGCGCCATGTGCAGGGAACGCGGGATCGTCTTTATCGTCGATGAGGTGCAGAGTGGTTTTGGTCGCGCGGGGCGCCTGTTCGCATCCGAACACTACGATTCTCTCGACCCAGACATCGTTGTGATGGCGAAATCAATGGGGGCCGGGCTGCCCATCTCCGCTATAGTGGGCAAAGCCCAGATCATGGATGCCACGGAAGTGGGGGGCCTTGGTGGCACATATGGTGGAAATCCTCTGTCTGCCGTTGCGGCCCTGACTGTAATTGAGATCATGGAACGTGATCGGCTGGCTGAGCGGGCGCAGCAGATTGGGGAGCGAAGTCTGTCGTATTTGCGAGCGTTACAGGCGCGTGTGCCGATCATCGGTGATGTGCGTGGACAAGGCGCCATGGTCGCATTCGAACTGGTCAAGGACCGCGCCACGAAGGAACCGTTTGGACAGGCTAGCGCGGCGGTAAGCCAGAAGTGTCTGGATAGGGGACTCATCACTGTGAAGGCTGGCGTGTACAACAATGTGATTCGATTGCTTGCTCCTTTGGTCATCAGTGACGATGATATGGAAAAGGGTCTGGCTATTATCGGATCAGCGGTGGAGGAGACAGCGCGGGAACTCGCTCGGGCATAACTTTCACTGCACGCAAAGGAAACCTTTTTGGTGAGTACACTGATTGGCGGTGAATGGATTGAGACTGCTGCCAGGCTGCCAGTCACAAATAAGTTTACAGGCGAAGTGATCGTCCGCGTATCGATTGCGCAGCGCGTCCACATCACACAGGCTGTGACAGCCGCGAAACTGGCCATGCTGTGTATTTTCGGGATCGACTTTAGCGAGAGGGGTTAAAGCAGTGGTTGACTGGTTGGAAGGATTGCGGCGCGCAGAAGACGGAACGGCGCTCATGTACATTGCAGGAGAGTGGGTGAAGGCTTCCGACAACGGCAGGAGAGCGGTCCACAATCCCGCGACAGGCGATGTGATCGCGGTGGTCGCTGAGGCCACGCTGGCAGACGGCGAACGGGCGATCAGGGCGGCGCGCGCGGCGTTTGATGATGGGCAATGGCGGTCTTCATCAGCACAGGACCGGGCGCTGCTCTTGCTGCGTCTGGCGGACAGGATCGAAGAACACGCAGCGGAATTGGCGGCGGTTGATACCATGAATAACGGGAAACCGCTGCGGGAGTCCGAGTTCGACGTGACCGATGCGGCGAACTGTTTTCGATATTATGCGGGGCTGGCGACAAAACCACACGGCCAGACGTTTGACGTGCCCGCTCCTTCGCAGACATTCGTCGTGCGGGAACCAGTGGGGGTATGCGGCCAAATTATTCCCTGGAATTATCCGTTGTTGATGGCCGTCTGGAAAATGGCTCCGGCGCTTGCGGCAGGCAATGTGTGCATTCTGAAGCCATCCGAAGCGACTCCGCTCAGTGCGCTCATCCTAGCCTCATTGATGGAAGAGGTGGGATTTCCTCCTGGAGTCGTGAACGTGTTGACGGGAGCAGGTCCGGTTGTCGGTCACCTGCTGGCCGAAAGCCATCTGGTGGACAAGATTGCGTTCACGGGCGGCACAGTCACGGGGCGATCAATCATGCAGGCGGCAACTGGTAACCTGAAGAAAATTTCGCTGGAACTCGGCGGCAAGTCGCCCAACATCGTATTTGCCGACGCCGACTTTGAAACGGCGGTCGATTATGCGCTGTACGCTATTTATGTCAATGCTGGGCAAGTGTGTTCTGCTGGTTCGCGTCTGCTCATCGAACGCTCACTGCATGATCGCTTTATGGAACGGCTGGTGGAGCGTGCGACAAAGATTCAGGTGGGCGACGGCTTTGATCCAAACACCGAGATGGGACCGCTCATCACTCCCGCGCATATGGAAAAAGTCGAGCGTTATATTGCGACAGGACTCGCAGAGGGCGCCCGCCTGCTGTGCGGGGGCAAGCGTCCTGAGGGCGTGCTGGGACAGCGTGGGAATTATCTGCTGCCGACCATTTTTACCGACACGACTCCTGACATGCGCATTGTGCAGGAGGAGATTTTCGGACCCGTCCTCGTCGTGCAGACGTTTTCCGATGAAGACGAGGCGATCCGCCTGGCCAATGATACCATATACGGACTGGCTGCCGCCGTATTTACGAGTGATGTGGCCAAGGCTCACCGTGTGGTCAAACAGGTGCGGGCAGGGATTACCTGGATCAATACGTATCATCCGACCTACAATGAAGCGCCGTGGGGCGGGTATAAACAGTCGGGTATTGGTCGCGAACTGGGAACGTTCGGATTTGACGAGTATACGGAAGTCAAACAGATTAACGTCAATCTCGCTGTTGAACAGACAGGGTGGTATCGCCATTAAGCTTGCGCCAGAATCGTATGCGAAATGCTGCCCGCACTGTTCACGCAAACACGCATGTCTTCCTGAACACGCCTAAATGCATAGGATCGGCGCAACCGTGCATAACCTATGCATTTAGGCATAACGCTCTATGAGATCCGGAGATCTGGAAATGGTCTTTTCGTGTGTTGCTGCGCAAACCAGGGCGCGGAATCTCTTGGCATCAAAGTTGCTTGTAGAAAAGAATGAGCAGGAACGTTTGCTGATTGGGTAAAAAATTCTGAATAAATTCGCATAAAGGAAGGATAAAATGGTTCCAACGAAAGAAGAAATTCTCAATGAAGCGGGTCGTATTTTGCATCTGATTCACGCGACAGAACTGACCGCTGATGAGCGGGATCAGATCGTAAAGGATTCTTTGGAGAATTTTCCGCTTTATGTAACGAAGGCGATTCTGGAAGCCAGGAAATCGAGTTCCAACGACTATTCAGTCGCTGAGTGGGAAGACGAGGGCGCGATTTTTCGCGATACCCGTGGTCATGAATACATTGACTGTCTCGGAGGATTCGGCGTCTATCTGCTTGGTCATCGGCATCCGAAGGTTGTCAGCGCAGTGCGTAGTCAGTTGGGACGCTATGCGTTGCACAGTCAGGAGCTGATCGATCCACTGCGCGGATACCTGTCAAAGCTGGTGGCAATGATCACACCAGGCGATTTGCGTCATTCCTATCTGGTCAATGGCGGCGCGGAGGCCAATGAGATGGCGCTTAAACTTGCCAGGCTGGCCACCGGCAAGAAATGCTTTGTCTCGACGATCAACGGATTCCATGGTAAGTCGCTGGGCGCCCTGTCGGCTTCTGGAAAAGCGTTGTTTCGCGAACCATATCTCCCGCTTGTACCGGGTTTCTATCACGTTCCGTTCGGTGATTCGCAGGCCGTGGAGGCAATGATTCAATCGATCGTCAAAACTGGGGATACGGTTGCGGGGGTGATTGTGGAACCTGTTCAGGGCGAGGGTGGCGTCAACATTCCGCCGGATGACTATTTGCCCAATCTACGCAGAATCTGCGACCAGTATGAGTGCGTTCTGATCGTTGACGAGGTGCAGACGGGAATGGGCCGGACGGGCACGCTGTTTGGAGTCAATCATTGGGATGTGGTGCCCGATATCATGACGCTGGGCAAGGCGTTTGGCGGTGGCGTGGTACCGATCGCCGCCATGGTGGCCAGACCATATTTATGGGGAAAAATGGAGGAAAATCCTTTTATTCTTGGATCTTCTACGTTCGGAGGAAACCCACTGGTGTGCGCGGGGGCCATCGCAGGTATCAATACAACTCTGGAAGAAGATATTCCGGGACAAGCGCGCGACAAGGGCGAATACATTCTGAAACATTTGCAGAATCTGCAGGCCAGGTATCCCACCGTGCTCAAAGCGGTGCGTGGGTTGGGACTCCTCATTGGAATGGAATTTGTCAGTAACGCGATGGGCTATTCAATCGCAAAGCGTCTGTTTTCAAGGCGCGTGCTTGTCGGCGGAACACTCAACAATGCGACAGTCATTCGAATTGAACCACCGGCCATCATCTCGTATGAACAGATAGACACCGTGTTGACTGCGCTTGAAGAGTCACTTGCGGCGGAAGCACAGACAGCGTAACGCAGCGGACAATCAGGTGTTATAAACATGAACGGGAGGCGGCGTGTTGCGAAACGCGCACGACCGCCTGCCCGACTCATTGGTCTCCAAGTAGATTACAGTCAGATCAATTCAGGGGGGTCATAGATTTGTCATTAGCACAACGTAAAAATGAATTATCTAAAAATTCAATCGGGTTACTCGATTCAACGGTCATGGCAGTGGCCGGGACTGCTCCAGCCTATTCGATCGCTGCGACGACAGCGGTGTTAATCGGGACCGTTGGGCTGCAAGCCCCGGCCGCTCTGTTGTGGTGCGGAATCCCCATGTTTGGCGTTGTGATGGCGTTTCTCTATCTGGGCCGCTGGCAAGCCAACTCAGGCGCTTCGTACGCTTGGGTGGGGCGTGCCTTGAGCGCGGATCTGGGGTTTCTCTCCGGTTGGGCGCTGATCGTATCGGCGACTGTGTTCATGGTGGCAGGATCATTTCCGGCAGGAGCCGTGACTCTGGACATGATTGCGCCAAATCTCAACAATAACTTGACGGCTGTGACAATTGTCGGTGGACTCTGGTTTCTGCTGATCAGTTTCCTGGTGATGCTGGGGATTCAAATCACAGTAAGGGTGCAGTGGATCATGAGCTCCATTGAGATGTTAATTCTCGTTGTTTCAGGGATTGTGGCTCTTGTCAAATACGGCGCGCATCCCGTGAATGCATTTCACTGGTCCTGGTTTTCTCCGACTGGCTTTTCAAGCGGATCTGTATTTGTCGCCGGAGCGCTGATTGCCACTTTCTATTACTGGGGATGGGATGTATCGGCGAACCTGAATGAGGAGACAAAGGACAGCAAACGCATTCCCGGATTGGGTGCGGTGATCGGCATTCTCATCATATTCTCGATGTTTGAACTGTTTACCGTTGCCACTCAGCTCAGCATGTCAGAGAAAACGATCGCCGCGTCATCCGCAAATGTTCTTCAGCAGATGGGCGTTCAACTGTATGGTCCAGTCTGGGGGAACATCATGGTATTGGCGGTGGCGCTGTCGACGATCGCCACTCTTGAAACCTCGCTGTTGCAGGTTACCAGGACGCTCTATTCCATGGGCCGCGATGGCGTGATCTCTGGTCGGTTCGGAGCCGTTCACGCGAAGTGGAAGACACCCTACCTGGCCAGCATCGTCATCACAATCCTGGCACTGATCCTGTTTGTCCTGTCAAACTTTCTGTCTTCCATCAGTGCGGTGATGACGGACGCGATTAACGCAATCGGATTGCAGGTCGTATTCTATTATGGCCTTGCCTCGCTCGCTGTAATTTTTTACTACAGAAAACTGCTCTTTCAGTCCGTGGCCAATTTCGTGTTCCTGTTCCTGTGGCCAGCTGCGACCGCTGTGTTTCTGATCGTTGTGGGCGTATCGGACATTCCGAGCCTAAACGCCACGACGGACGCGGTCGGAATCGGGCTGATTGCTATTGGCATTATTCCCATGCTCTGGGGCCGTTTCAAGAACCGGGCGCCGTTTTATTCCGAACGCAGGCAACACTTCATCCCAGGCGAGCAAGCAGCGGAGGAATCAACATCTGCACTCTGAGTGCAGCCAGGGTCGGTCGCGTTGATTAAACTGACGAATGGAGACAAGCGTCTCCATCCATATTTGCGGGCTATGGCGTTCTCCGCCGGATCAGTGAGTGCTGTCACTGATCCGGCTGTCTGTTGGTGCTCCGGCGTGTACTTCGCCGTTTAGCAGTATCCGCGACCCGTTGCCATTTTCGATATAGTGTGATAGTTTGGTGTTCGTACTGCGTATGCGTGAGTGCATACATTAGTCAGAGCGACATATTAACGGGGTGGGTACTGTGGAACTTGCATCATATCTGCGCAATCCAATCATCCTGGATCACGATGTTGATGTCGGGCAAATCAAGCAACGCCTGCAACTTGGAGAGCACCCATTCGTGTTTGTGGAGAGGAACGGGGAACTTTACGCCTTAAACAGCATTTCCCTGCTGCTTGAGTTTGAGAGAAAGGCGCAAGTCCGTTTTTCCCTTGCGCGATTGATCAATTCGTCCCCGATCAAAATCATTCCACTCCCCGAACTGTCTGCCCATGTGCTCGATGTGCTGTCGCAGGAAGTTACGCTTGTTCGACACAGGGAAGAATTGAAGTACTTTCGGCGAGAAGATTACCTTCTGGCCATGACTGCTTCAGGCACTGACACAGACCATGCCTGGTTGCGAGCGTTGTTCTCATCGATTCCAAAGGGTCTCATGATCGTCGATTTTCGTTATGCAGTTGTCAATACTAACGAAGAAACGCTGAGAATGCTGAAGATGTCACGACATCAGTTGGCAAAGGCCAGTGTGCAAGAATTATTTGGAACCCACCACTTCGAGCATGTGAAGTCCACGCAAACGCCCCTGCTGAATCAAGTTATTACGCTCGTCAAAAAGACGACCGTCCTTGTGGATTTTGTGCCCCTTATGATGAATCGGGCGATGACCGGATTTGCGCTCGTACTGCAGGATCTGCCGTCAGTCGAAGCCATGGCCATGGAACTTGATTCTGTCAAGGATTTGAACCAGGATCTCGAAGCTATTTTGTCCACAATTTACGATGAAATCGTGGTCGTCGATGCACGGGGGGTCCTGGTTCGCGCGAGTGCGCATTTCATTGCAGGACAGTGGCAACATCCGCCGAACTCACTGATTGGTGCGCGCATTCTGGAATACAAGTCAGCGGATGATGTGATGTGTCGGGTATTCACTGACGTACAGCGAAAAAAGCAAAAGGTATCGCTGATGGGAACTGGTTCTGATCCGATTCTGTGCGTGGGAAACCCGATCTTTACGGATCACAGGGAACTTGAGAGGGTCGTCATCGCTTCGCGTGACCTGTCGGAAGTCTCGCAGTTGCAACGGGAACTGGAGAAAACAAGGAAGCAGGGAGAAACATATCGTCAACAGATTGAGTGGCTGCAAAAGCAGATCAACCACATTCCGGGATCGGTTGTCGTGTATGCGAGTCCCCTCATGGATGAAGTCATGCAGGAAGTGCAGCGCGTCGCCCAGTTTGCGGCGACAGTCCTGATTGTCGGAGAGTCGGGTGTGGGCAAGGAGGTAATAGCCGATTTGATCCACTCGCTCGGAGAACGGCGGAGCAACCCCTTCATTAAAATCAACTGTGCCGCGATTCCGGAAACACTGCTTGAAAGCGAACTGTTCGGTTATGAGAAGGGGGCGTTTTCGGGGGCTGACAGGCAGGGTAAAAAGGGCTTGTTTATCAAGGCCCACAAGGGCACGCTGTTTCTCGATGAAATCTCCGAACTCCCGCTTGGTTTGCAAGCCAAACTATTGCGGGCCTTGCAGGAACGCGAGGTCTATCCGGTGGGAGGAACGACGCCGATCAAATTTGACGCGCATATCATCGCCGCCACCAACCGTTCATTGCTCAGTCTCGTGGCTCAGGGGAAGTTTCGCGAAGACCTCTTTTATCGCATCGATGTCTATCCGATCGAGGTTCCGCCGCTGCGGGATCGCCGCGAAGACATCGGGGTGCTCGCCAATCACTATCTGCATCAGTTTAATCAAACCTACCAACGCAATCTCCGCTTTTCGAGTTCAGCGATCGAATTGCTCGAAGCGTATGACTTTCCTGGGAATGTCCGCGAACTGCAGAATATCGTGCAGCGACTTGCGATCAGAAATGATACGGACGTCATCGATGTGCCTGTCGTGGAAAGAATCGTCCTTCACGCAGGCGCAGCAGAAGGCAAGAAACAGCCGCGAAACGTTCAGATTGTGCCACTCAAACAGGCGCTTGAGAAGGTGGAAAACGAGATGATCGCACTGGCGATGAAACGCTACCATTCAACGACACAGGCGGCGCGTGCGCTGGGGGTGAGTCAATCTACGGTCAGTCGCAAGTACAGTCAGATGCGTGACAAGGTTCAGGCAACTCCTTCGGTTGGGAAATAAATATTTCCCAACCGAAGTCAGTGATGCCCTGATCAGCGTGCTACCGTCTGTGCGCGTCCAGGAATTCGACGATCCGTCTGTAAGCGGCCATTTCATTGACCTTCTTCATAAAGCCGTGTCCTTCGTCTTCAAATACCAGGTATTCAACCTCC
>JAKADD010000005.1 GCA_021820825.1 Bacillota bacterium | reverse complement strand
AAGACTCGACAAACCAGCAGGCAACAAGCACCATAAACAAACGGGCCTGATCTCATAACTTCGTGTAACAAATGACTACTTCAAATGGAGAGCCGGATGCGCCCAAAGGCGCAAGTCCGGTTCGGAGAAGGGCCCGGGCCTATTCTACATAACGATGGTTTCGGCAATCCGCATAAATCTGCACTCGTGTGCATGCCACAATGAATCTGCATACTCTTGAGCAACATTTTTGGCATTATATCCCTTGGATTATATTTTCGTCAAAATGTCGGCGGGACCCCGTTAAAGACAGACACGGATAATCCAACCCAAAAAACTTTCTTAGCGTGGGTTCCACGTCATTTTGCCGGCGCGCCCCTATTGCCGTTTTCGTTCCATTGCTACTGAAACCCCTATATATACTTGCTGTGCCGAGATCTACAGAACCAAATGGATTACCCTAGTTAGGCTTGTTGGCGGTGTAAGTTCGCCTTCACCATGCAAAACCACGACCAGGAACCCATTCTTCTTTGAGTAGGCTGGGTTTTTTCATAGGATACCATCCACTATCCTCATGATTTGAAAGGAAGTGCAGAAACGATTTCCAAACCAATGAGTGCTTCTTAAAAGCTTGACCATTCCTTTCTTCCTAAATCCGGGTCTATCTACTCCTCCTGTTACTTTGCCACCGCAAGCGTTATCCCCTCCGATTGACTAGGGGATCACCCACGCCAAAATAGGGAGTTCTCCCGATGCCGTATTTTCGTCGTACGCTTATAGTGAATAATGTGGTTTTACAAGAATCCGAAGTGCGTTTCGGGTTGACCAGCCGAAAACTTTTTTCCGCAGGGTGATGGTGGGAGGTACGCAATTTAGATAGGGCTGCGTGAACTGCGAGAGAACGTATTCACGACAACACTTCCCTATAAGCTTCGATTTCAAAATCGCGGGAAGCCGGTCTGAGGTTGTCTATACATGGAAAGTACGGACGATCAAAGCTTGGATGAATGTGATTACACCGCACATTGTAGCTGTTTTTGTAGGATTCGGTTAGTTAAAGTTATTGCCATTCAATGCTGATTTAACAACATATAGGGGGATTGCACGTGGCATGGTATTTGAAAGTATTGAAGAATTACACCAGATTTACAGGGAGGTCTAGACGGAGAGAGTATTGGATGTTCTCCCTATTTAACGTCATGATTACCCTCATTCTGTATATTGTGGACGGAGCGTTGCATATCGCAAATGTACTTACATTTCTGTATTCGTTGGGCGTTCTGCTCCCGTCCTTAGCTGTAGGGGTCCGAAGACTGCATGACACTGGGAGAAGTGGATGGTGGCTGCTTATTGGGTTGATTCCCATCATAGGGACCATTATTTTACTTGTGTTTTTGTGTCTGGATAGTCAGGACGGCGACAATAAATATGGACCCTATCCCAAAATCTAAGACATTTCGAGTCATCGGTCATTAGGGTAATGCGGTGTGTGAAGGGCGGGTAAAGGAGTGGGAAGGTTGTTCGCCAAAATGTTGATGAAAAAGAGGTTGATGCGAAATAGATTGACGGTCAATAGATTGAAGATACAGAGATTGATGTTCAAAAGGTGGATTGCTGCAGCTCTGATTCCTTTCTTGTTCTGTTCTCTGTTTTTGTACGCAGCACCAACGATGCAGGCATCGGCCAGCACCACCCACGTTTTTGGCACATGGACCAGCGTTCCGTCAGGTACGCCGTACAACCTGAACAGTGTGACCTATGCAAACGGGGAGTTTATGGCGGTTGGGGACAACGGAACCATTCTCACGTCTGCTGACGGGATGAACTGGACGCCGGAGCCCTCAGGCACTACAAACTCACTAAGTACGGTCGCATACAGTGGCGGGGAGTTTGGGATTACCGGACAAGGAACGTGGATGGTCTCGAAGGATGGCATCACTTGGTCGACTCCGCCGAGTACAGTTTTACCCTTTCAAGGTATTGCGCAAGGCAGCGGGACGAGTGTGGAGATACAAGGGAACAGCCTTGTGACCAGTGGTTCAACTTCGCTTTATGTCTCGCACCCAATATTGCACAGCGTTGTGTATGGGGACGGGAAGTTTGTCGCGCTAGGCACCATTGGTACGCAGCAAACCGTCATTCTGACAGCCACGGATGGAGTGGGTTGGCAGCTTGCCGCGCCGACGACCATCACCACTCCGTTGTACGGCTTGACCTACGCCAACGGACAATTTGTCGCCGTAGGGGACAATGGAACCGTTGTAACGTCAGAGACTGGATTGGGTTGGACTACACAGCCCGTGGGGACCAATCACGACCTGCGGAGTATTGTCTATGCCAACGGGAAGTTTGTTGCGGTGGGTGTTGCAGGAGCGATTGAGGTACTGACACCGCCAAGCCTAAGTGCCGCAACGGTGGACGGGACAAGCTTGAGGTTGACTTACGATGAGGCGCTGAGCAGCAGTGGGAGCTTGTTCCCCGGAGTGGTTACGGTGGACGGAACCCAGGTGACGGTAAACAAATGGGTGGTGCAAGGGAATACGGTTCAGTTGACGTTGGCCTCGGCGGTGAACGCAGGCGATACCGTGACGGTGAGCCACTATGTGCGCCCGGGATTGGCATTGTATAGCAACACAGCGGGGATCGTGGCGCCTGCGTTGACGAGTCAGACAGTGAACAACGTCACTGGCGCCAGTGCCGCAGTGACGGGAGTGACCCTGAGCCAGGGCACGATGACCCTGACTGCAGGGGGGGCAACCGGAACCCTGACAGCAACAGTTGCGCCGGCAAATGCGACGAATCAGGGCGTGAGTTGGAGTTCGGGCAACCCTGCTGTGGCGACCGTCGACGGGAGTGGGGTGGTCACGCCAAAGAGTGCGGGGACAACGACCATCACGGTCACGACGGTGGACGGCGGGTACGCGGCAACCTGTGCGGTGACCGTGAATCCAGCGGTGACAGGCAGTGTTTTTGGCACATGGACCAGCGTTCCGTCAGGTACGCCGTACAACCTGAACAGTGTGACCTATGCAAACGGGGAGTTTATGGCGGTTGGGGACAACGGAACCATTCTCACGTCTGCTGACGGGATGAACTGGACGCCGGAGCCCTCAGGCACTACAAACTCACTAAGTACGGTCGCATACAGTGGCGGGGAGTTTGGGATTACCGGACAAGGAACGTGGATGGTCTCGAAGGATGGCATCACTTGGTCGACTCCGCCGAGTACAGTTTTACCCTTTCAAGGTATTGCGCAAGGCAGCGGGACGAGTGTGGAGATACAAGGGAACAGCCTTGTGACCAGTGGTTCAACTTCGCTTTATGTCTCGCACCCAATATTGCACAGCGTTGTGTATGGGGACGGGAAGTTTGTCGCGCTAGGCACCATTGGTACGCAGCAAACCGTCATTCTGACAGCCACGGATGGAGTGGGTTGGCAGCTTGCCGCGCCGACGACCATCACCACTCCGTTGTACGGCTTGACCTACGCCAACGGACAATTTGTCGCCGTAGGGGACAATGGAACCGTTGTAACGTCAGAGACTGGATTGGGTTGGACTACACAGCCCGTGGGGACCAATCACGACCTGCGGAGTATTGTCTATGCCAACGGGAAGTTTGTTGCGGTGGGTGTTGCAGGAGCGATTGAGGTACTGACACCGCCAAGCCTAAGTGCCGCAACGGTGGACGGGACAAGCTTGAGGTTGACTTACGATGAGGCGCTGAGCAGCAGTGGGAGCTTGTTCCCCGGAGTGGTTACGGTGGACGGAACCCAGGTGACGGTAAACAAATGGGTGGTGCAAGGGAATACGGTTCAGTTGACGTTGGCCTCGGCGGTGAACGCAGGCGATACCGTGACGGTGAGCCACTATGTGCGCCCGGGATTGGCATTGTATAGCAACACAGCGGGGATCGTGGCGCCTGCGTTGACGAGTCAGACAGTGAACAACGTCACTGGCGCCAGTGCCGCAGTGACGGGAGTGACCCTGAGCCAGGGCACGATGACCCTGACTGCAGGGGGGGCAACCGGAACCCTGACAGCAACAGTTGCGCCGGCAAATGCGACGAATCAGGGCGTGAGTTGGAGTTCGGGCAACCCTGCTGTGGCGACCGTCGACGGGAGTGGGGTGGTCACGCCAAAGAGTGCGGGGACAACGACCATCACGGTCACGACGGTGGACGGCGGGTACGCGGCAACCTGTGCGGTGACCGTGAATCCAGCGGTCATCGGATTGATCACAGCTACCCCAAGTGCTCCGAGTGTCCCTGCTGGTGGGAGCGTTACCGTCACGGGCGTCGTCTACGACGCGAACCACAACGCAGTGTCCGGTGTCAAGGTTAATCTGACAAGTTCTACCGGAACCTTTGTAGGCAGCAACTCGATGACTGTGATAACGGATGCCTCTGGGTCATTCGAGGGAACTTGGACAGCACCGAAGGTGTCCGTGGAAACGGCGGCCACAGTAACTGCAAGTGTCTATGGTACAAGCGTGGCATCCATCGTCCTCCCTATCTCAATTTATCCTATATCTACCCCGGGTACGGGCGGTACGGGGAGCGCTGCGGTGACCTTGTCAAATCTCACTCTGTCAAATGGTGCACTCACCCCAGTATTTTCCTCGAGCACGACAAGCTATACGGCCAGTGTTCCGTATACGACATCAAGTATCAATGTCACTCCGATGTTGGCAGACAGCACTGCGACGATGACGGTGAATGGAACGGCAGCAACCAACGGGAGCGCAGTGACTGTACCGCTATCTGTGGAAGCCAACTCCATCACGGTGGTGGTGACGGCGAAGGACGGATCGACGCAGACGTACACCGTCGATGTAACGCGAACTCCATCCGCTCCAACAGGATTAGAGGCAAGCACCTCCACATCAACCGGGACGACGTTGACATGGACCGCGGAGCCGGGGGCCACAAGTTATAACGTGTATGAGAATGGAACCAAAATAGACTCAACTAGGACCAACAACTCCCAGGTGACAAACCTAATTCCGGGGATGCAATATACCTTTACGGTCACTGCGGTCAACGCTGGAGGGGAATCTGGACAAAGTGCAGTCGCAACCGTAAAGATGGCGAGCATTGGTACGATTATGATGACGGTGGACAATACAAATGTGTTCAGTGGCTCAACCGTTACAGTGACTGGGGTGGTGTACGATGCAAACAGCGTGTCTGTGCCTTTCGCCGTGGTGGATTTTACAGGCACTTCTGGCACGCTGGGTAGTCCATCGGTAACTGCCAACGTGTACGGACAATTTACGGAGAACTGGACAGCGCCCATCGTCAATACGGAAACGCCTGAAACGGTGACGGCCACAGTCTACGGGACGGTATATGGCCCCGTCACCACGAATGTGATACCGACGACCTTGTCTTTTGAGGTCTCGACGATGCCGAATATCAGTACGATGACGCTCCCGGATGGAACGGTAGGCAGTCTCTACTCGCAGACACTTGATGCGGTGAACGGGTTTGCCCCATACCAGTGGAGTGTTACCTCTGGCAATTTGCCTCCAGGATTGACGCTGGATGCTAGTAAGGGCGTGATCAGCGGGGCTCCGATTGCCACAGGAACCAATCATTTTACAGTACAGATCAAAGATATGGATGGCAACACGGCAACACAAAGCCTGTCGATTACGGTGAACGCTGTGCCTACCTACATCGTAACGTACAACGGAAACGGAGCGACGGGTGGTACAGTACCAACGGACAGAAACACATACACGGAAGGATCATCGGTCACAGTGCTAGGCAACACGGGGAACCTGGCGAAGACCGGATACACGTTTGCGGGATGGAACACATCGCCAGATGGAAGCGGCACGAGTTATGCTGCAGGCAGTCCAGTGACGATGAGAACGTCAGATGTGACGCTTTATGCGCAATGGAGGGCAAATTCGAGTGGTGGCAGCAGTGGTGGATTTAGTGGTGGAGGCACAGGTGGTGGTTCCGGCAGCACTGGTGGGAATACCAGTAGCGGATCGAACACCAACACCTCACCAGAACTGCCTACAGTGGTAACGTCACACATGTTTAGCAGCGATGGCGGAACGATTCAAAAGAACCAAGGCAATACGATGGTGGATATCAATGTTCCCCAAGGTGCCTTTACGCAACCGGAAACGCTGACGGTGACCGCAGCCACTCCAACTCAAGTGACCCATTGGGTGAGTGGATTGTCGAAGTCCAGTGTGGCGGTGGTGCTGGGCGTGAACTTCTCGGGGGCAACTCCGACGAAACCAGTGACGGTAACGATTACAAATCCGATCATTATGACGTATGCCCAGATTTACAAGTTGACCTCGGATGGCGGCTTGGTACCGATAAAGGCGAGCATCAGTGCGGGGAAAGCGGTGGTGTCGTTCACGTCCGACCCGGACTTCGTCGTGCTGAACGTCGAGAAAGGCCAGCGCATCATTACGATGGCAGGGCAAGCACGCATCGTGCCAGGGTGGGTACAAACGGACCCGCTTTACGGGAACAAGACGACTTACATGCCGATCTGGTACGTGATGCAGATGCTGAAGACACTGAAAATCAACAGCACTTGGGACGGGGACAACTGGAAACTGACCACGGAGAACCATCCGATACTAGAGAAGACAAGCCCCGGCAAAGGCAGCATGCACCTGTACTTGAACGGAACTTTGGTACAAAACGTAACGGGTGTATACGCGAAAGACCCAACGACAGGGAAGAACACGACGTACATGCCGATCTGGTACGTGATGCAACTGCTGAAGACGCTGAACATCAGCAGTAGTTGGGACGGGATGACGTGGACAGTAACGAACAATGCGGCGCAGAGCGGGAATACGAGTAGTGCGAGCTAACACGGTGAAATGAATTAGGGTGTGAAACATACGGAATGGGCAACGTGTCTTTTGTCGGTTGAGTTTGCTCGTCAAATTGAGGGAAAACATGGTGGACGAATCATTAACGGGGAGCCCCGTGATGCAGCAAAGCTAATCGTTTTTCTGGCGAGTGATGAGTCCGAATGGATTACCGGACAAATTATTCATTCGGATGGTGGTTTCTGGTGATTTAGCATAATCGGTCGCCCCCTGCAGTGTGTTTTTGAACGAAAGGGGGCAAGACTCTCATAAGGCGAACAGGTGTTGTGTTGCATGATTATTCACTGACAGCATCATGGCCTTATTGAATAGTCGGGCCAGAGTGTGCAGGAGCAAGGAAATGGAGAAATTGCTAGAATCAATAGATTGAGAGGGTCCAATCAGTTTGTGATGTTCCCGACTACTTAGAAAACGGTGGTATTCTGAACAGTTTCGAGTCTGATTTCAACGTAAAGGTTGAAGTTATGTCTGACATGAGTTATGCAATTGCTCTCAATATCTGGTTATTCTCAGGGTAAAGCCAATTTTAAATATGGCGGACAAAAGCTATAAATGGGCTTCGCTCAGTCTTTCACTCTACAAGCGTCGTATATCGGTGTGGTATTAACTGCATTCTTAAGCGGATCATTTGAATGCTCAGCCAATAAATGAAATAAATATAAACGAAATACAGTAAACAGATAATCCGTTTATTAACGACTTATCTCTTAAAGGGTTAAGGTTATCTTAGGGCGTGAATTCTGACCCACGTTTTACTGAACATAATGAGCTGGAAATGGCCGATTCAGTTGCAGCCTGGAACCATTCCAGGTGAAGTGAATGGTAAAATTACCATAATCCACGACGATGGAATGTCCGCTTCCGTAAATATTTGTAATGGGCTTATGGGGCAGTAACGTGTCTGTACCGAGATAGCGATGTCCGAGGAAAAAATACACTTGATTCAGAGAACCAGTTGATCCGGACGAGACATTCCAGGCGTACAGCGTTTGTCCATCAGCGGTCTGCGCTTGTGCTTGCCACAACCATCTATTAGAATCAAATCCGCGTGCTTGTAAAAAATGCTCATCCTGCTTCATATCGTTTGCTGCTTGTTTGGCGGCGGGAGTTTGCAAGGCGCGCCATAACGGGCCTGACGTGTTTAGAAGATTCGTTACTTTGGTATACGGAATGGAGAACATCGGGAAATAAGGGGTCCACTCATACGGATAGAAGTAAATGGTGAATCCCGTTGGTGTCAGGAAGAATCCATCTTTTAATGTGACACCGGTAAATTTATGGAATGCATCCAGTTCGTGTATGGTATCCATTTGTATTATCAGTTGGCTGATCTGTTTTAAGTACGGGGAACCGGGCCGGAACAGGTCTTGCATCGTAAATACGCGGCCAGTCTGCAGGTCCATGATGGCTATGACCAGTCCTGGCAGGCCATGAGCCGCTTGTTGTTGCATGTAATAAGAAGAAAACATGATTTCAAGGATGTTCCCGGCACGGAACAGTACATTGAAGTTGGAATCATAAGTAACATCACTTGGCAATGTATTAATCGTTAAAGGTTTACTGGAGTCTGTTACTACCCCTTGAACGGTTGTGCCAAGCTGCATTAACCAGCGATTCAGTTTGTCCTGGACCACGCGGTTTGGCAATCCGGCGAGTTGGGGAATCAGATCTTTCACCCTGGCGGTTTTGATTGAAACTGCGTTCACGACGGCCTTTTCAATTTCTGCGTGCGCGTTCTCGTCGCGATGGGTTTGCGCAATACCGAGAATCAACGGAGGTTTGACCTCACTAACAGCGGCAGCGAAAACGGGTGCGGCGATACTTAGCCAGGCAGAGACTACTGTGGAAAGTATGATCGTCTTCTTCAAACTCGACATCGGATAGATTCCTCTCTTCAAAGATTTGTAGTGTCACCTTGACACGGTGGGGGTCACAAGTTCGATCCCTGTCAGCCGCACCAAATAAGAAGTATAGAGACTGCCAACTTGGGAAACTGGGTTGGCAGTTTAATTATGTACTTCCCATTGGTGAAGGACAGGGGGTGAACACGCTTTTAAATACGATCCAGCAATATGGCTGTCTCATTGGGCATTGTCAAGTTGCCGCTGCTTCCAAAACATCTGCCATGACATATCACAAATGTCGCAATTGAATTCGCTCTTTCATGCATAGCAATCAGATGCCACCGATTCTATTTCAATTTTACCGTGGTGGGAATCAGGAATATTCCCTATTTCAAACTTCTTGTTTATTTAGATGCGCTGCAAGGCGACCAGGCGACGAATGTTCAGTTTCCAAAAAATACTGCGCAAATGGTGGTCCCCAGTGCGAGGAGAAACATATAGCTTGGCCGATACTCTTTGTCGGTCAGCCTTTCCATCACTAGTAGAATTGACAGCAGGCAAACAGTGATGGTCACCGGGGTTAACCTCAGGTGACCATCGTTGTGGGGTGATGCTTGCACACATGCAGCACAGTTTAAAATAGGGAATTTTCCCGATGTAATAATCTTTGAGCTCTGCTAGAATAATGCATCGGTTAGCAGCTTGATTGCAATATCCGACGTTGACAATTCCATTGATGATCGAAGGGGGGTTAAAAAGGTTGCACAGAAAAGTATGGACAGGCAGTGTTGATGGGGGATTGCAGGTGAGTAAAAGTGTCAAGGGTACATATTTACGCAAGCGATTGGCGAAGACGGCTGTGACACTCCTGGTCATGGGTACGATGATGGCCTTGTCGGCTTATGCGCCGGGAGGAACCGCGTTTGCCGCGACAGGCACGTGGAAGGATATCACGGACGGCGGCTCATTCAATGGCCCTTCTGGCGTCGCGGTGGACAGTGCAGGTGACGTGTTTGTCACGAATAGCCTCTCCAACACGATTGAAGAACTGCCGAGCGGGAGCAGCACGTGGAAGGACATTACGGACGGTGGCTCATTCAATAATCCTTCTGGCATTGCGGTGGACGGTGCGGGCGACGTGTTTGTCACGAATAGTGGCTCCAACACGATTGAAGAACTGCCACATGGAAGCACCAATTGGACGGACATCACGCACGGTGGACCATTCAATAATCCTTCTGGCATCGCGGTGGACGGTGCGGGCGACGTGTTTGTCACGAATAGTGGCTCCAACACGATTGAAGAATTGCTACAAGGAAGTACCAATTGGACGGACATCACGCACGGTGGACCATTCAATAATCCTTCTGGTATTGCGGTGGACAGTGTAGGCAATGTGTTTGTCACGAATCAGGGTGAATTGGGCGGAACAATTGTCGAACGAAAGAGTGGCAGCAGCAATTGGACGGACATCACAGATGGCTACCCTTTTATCGGTCCCACAGGCGTTGCGGTGGGCCGTACAGGCAATGTGTTTGTCACGGACAGGTTTTCCAACAAGATTGTAGAGCTGGCAAGCGGAAGCAGCGTGTGGACGGATGCCACGAACGGAGGCTCATTGAATAATCCTTCTGGCATCGCGGTGGATGGCTTAGGTGACATGTTCGTAGCGAACTTCAATAACACCACTTCCGACGCCGTTGAAGAATACGTGGTTCCGCCCAATGTACCGACTGGTCTTTCGGATCGCGGCACGACATCCACGGCGACCACGCTCTCCTGGAGCACAGGTCCGGGCGCAACGAGCTACGATGTGTACGAGAACGGCGGCAGTACGCCGATTGCCACGGATGTGGCTGGTACCAGTTATACGGTGGGTAATCTCTTCCCAGGTAAATCGTACAAATTTACGGTTAGCGCGGTCAATGCGAGCGGTGAATCGCCTCAGAGCAGCGTGGTGACGGTGAATACGGCGAAAATCGGCAACGTTCTCATCACGCCGAGCAGCGCGGATGTGTTAAGCGGCAGTTCCGTCACGGTGAGCGGTGTCGTATACGATGTGTACAACGCGCCTGTTTCTTACGCGATTGTGGATCTATCGAGTCCCGTCGGGAGCTTTGGAGGCAGCAGCAGCGAATTGGTGACGGCTGACGTATACGGAGCTTTCACCGCCACCTGGACTGCGCCGTCGAGCGTGACCTCGGAGACTACCGCGACAGTGACGGCGAGCGTATATGGGACGGTATATGGTGCAGTATCAAATGTGAAGTCAACGACCATATCACTGAATTTCGCACCGCCGCCGACCATTGGCACAACGACGCTGCCCGGAGGATCCGTGAGCACTTCCTATTCACAGACGTTGGATGCAGCAAATGGATTTGCGCCTTACTCCTGGTCTGTGACGAAAGGTTCTCTGCCAGGCGGCTTGTCGCTAGATTCGGGTACGGGCGTGATCAGTGGCACGCCGACGGCAACAGGAACCAGCGACTTCACGGTACAGGTGAAGGATGCGGCAGGCAACACCGCGACACTGGATCTGTCGACCACCGTCAGTGCGCCAGTCATCCGATCCGGTTCGGGCGGTTCATCGAACAACGGCGGCACAAGCACACCTTCGAATAACGGTGAATTCAGCAGTGTGGTGCAGGGGACTGTGAATGTGACGTCCGGTGGGACACCAGAGACGGTGAACATACAAGGGTCTGAAGTGACCTTGCAGGCCGGGCATGCGCCGACGAACGGAGATTCGGTGTCGATTACCACGCAGAACCTGGATACCCTTCCGCAGGTCACGACGAACTTGCCGAGTACGGCGAACGTGACATCGGCGGTAGGCGTGCAATATACAGGGACAGGCTTCCCGATGACAGTGACCATATCCAATCCATCGATTCAGGTTGGTTCTGCGGTGGACGAATGGGTAAACGGGCAACTGGTGCAGGTGCCGGCTACCGTGGAAAACGGCAAGGTGACGTTGCAGGTTAGTAAAGACACGAACCTGGTGGTGGTGACGCCCAAGCCGATGTTGCTGCAATCCAACCAGCGTGAGGTGGTGTGGAACGGTCAGACTTATGGATACAACGCGTTTGTGAAGGCGGATCCGAATACGGGCGTGAAGACGACGTACATGCCAATCTGGTACGTGATGCAAGTGTTGAAAAACGCGGGGATCACGAGCACTTGGAATGGTCATACGTGGACGATGACGACAGGAAGTCAAACTTCATCGAACAGTGGTACCGGATTAAGCCAAAGAGGAAACATGACCATTTCGCTGAACGGACAAACGAATGAGCAAGTACCGGGCGTGGTCGGGATCGATCTGGTTCATGGGAATAAAACGACCTATATGCCTATCTGGTACGTGATGCAGATTCTCAACCAAGCTGGGGTTCACAGCGACTGGACGGGCAGTATGTGGGCGTTGTATCCGACGGAACAACCCACAACGCAGCAGTAACCGAGGATTCGATTTATAAACAAGGACACAAAATGGGCACTGGCGTTAAGGCTGGTGCCCATTTTAACTCATCTTTGACAGTTCCGGACCAAAATCCGGTTTATCCACAGTGTGAAGTCCTGGGCGCAAAAGCTATTCCCCGCTCTTTCCGATTCCGAAGCCATGGACAAACTATGGGATCTCGTGCTGAAGATCGTTCGTGTAGACGCTGAAAATCCATTTCGGGCCTGGGAGACGCATGTCGCCGAATTGGGCAACAGAACTCAACTGATGAATGAGTATCAATGTACCGCGCTGCACTATAGTGGCCCAGGTACAGATCTGAAAGTTATCCTGCCAGAAGATCACCAATGGATCAGCCTTGCCACTGTCAAGAATGCTAACCATATACCGTTTTTTCCGAATCTGCCCAGTGAGGAGCTCTTCACAGCGCCGCACCGCACTGGTGTGAACGGAACACTTCGAAGTACAATGCCGCTTTATTACGGCGGAACCATGATCGAAAACATCCAATTCACCTTCGCAGACGGGGGAATCGTCGACTATTCCGCCGATGTGGGAATGGAAACCCTGAAAGGAATCATCGATTCGGACGAAGGGGCTCGTTACCTCGGTGAAGTTGCGCTGGTTCCAGTCACTTCTCCGATCGCCAAGCTGGGCACCGTGTTTTTGAACCCGTTATATGATGAAAATGCTTCATGTCACTTTGCCATTGGGAATGCGTATCCCGCCCGTATAGTAAACGGGCCGCAGATGAGTCCGGAGGAACGGCTCGAACGAGGACTAAACCATAGTATGACTCATGTCGATTTTATGGTCGGTTCCAGTGATCTCAATATTGACGGGGAAACCAAGGATGGTCGGCGGATCCCAATTTTGCGCGCTGGGAACTGGGTTTTGGGAGAGGATGAAGCGAAATGACGAAAGCTTTGATTGAAAAAATGTACGGCGCTCTCGTAAGCGGTGGAGTATGAATCCGGTCGAGTTGGATTGAACAGTCGGACAACCGTCCGAGATAGACCACCAGGATTATGCTCAACGCTTATTCCTCCTCTTCATGCGGGAAGAGGGAGTGGGTGTTTGAGAGCAAGGTGGCTAGCTCGGCGCGATTGCGGACATCGAGTTTTCGATAGATGCTGCGCAGATGGTTGTCCACCGTTCGTGGCGAGACGTACAATTTGACCGCTACTTCTTTGTCTGTCAATCCCCTAGCGACCCAACGCGCAACTTCCCGTTCCCTTTGTGTCAACTGGTCGAATTGGCGCAACGCGTCTGCAAACGGCAATCGGTACTTTGTTGCGCCTTCCTCTGCCACGCTCTTCCCTTGTTCGGGGATGCGCATGCGAAGTTGGCGCTCAACATCCGCCAATTCGCGAGCCCCTAATCGCGTGAAGATTTCTTTTGCATGCTCCAGATCGTTTAAGCCTTTTTTAAGATCCGCGGCCGGTGAACTTGCAACCGCGTCTTGTGGCCTGAGTTGCGTAAGAATGATCCCTGTGAATAGGGCGCACATCGCTTCTTCATACGGTATTTGACACTTCGCGGCGAGCTTGCGGGCGGTTTCGATTTCGCTCACCCCCGCTTGAACATTTCCCCGTTCAGCGAGGATCTCGCCAAGGCGCCGCCTAGCTTTTATGGCGAACCACTGAATGGGTACCGATTCGGCCCATTCGAGTGCTCGGCTGCAGGTGATGAACGCCTCATCGAGCTGTCCTTGTGCACGGTGGTAGTCGGTCCAGGCGATATCGACCAAAGGGCGATGCAACTTTGAGACTTGGTTGAGTGGATTCGAATCTGCCGCTGTCAACCATGCCAAAGCCAGAGCACGCTCCCCCCGCAGCAAGTGTGCGCTGGCTCGAACCGCGTGAACCCAGAAGATCACCGTGGTGGAGGCGGGAGGCGGATCAGATGGGTGCAGCGGAAGCAATTTGGCGAGCACTGTATCCAGATGCGTCAAATCTCCCGTTTCAACGAGCATGATCGCGGCCAAAGAGACCATTAGCTGCTCGGGATCAGGGTCATGCAACACATAATCAATCAAGTGGTGTCGCGCCAGTTCCCATTCACCGCGCGTATAATGATAGAAACCCGATGCGGAGTAGTGATGCGGAAGATAACCGTAGCTGCTCTTCGATTTCGCTTCAGACTCAAGGCGCCACAGTTCTGCGACGATGGCGTCGATTTCATCCGGATGGTCCGCTTTGTACAAATAAGTATGATAGAAGTAATTTGTGAACTGAACGACAGCTGCAAAGTAATCCCCGCGCAGATAGGCCGCTTGACTGGACTGCCTCACCATGGCGGTTGCGGTACTAAAATCCCCTTTGAAGGTGCTGATGCGACTTTGAATCTGAAGGAGTTGCGCGTGGTTGACCTCAAAACTCTTCGTCAGGCGATCGACTAATGCCTGTGCTTCCTCCAGCTTTCCATGAACAAACAAAAAATTCCAATGGATAAACTGAATGCGCGGGTACTCATATCGATTTCCAAAAAGCTTTTGTTCCAAATTTTGATAACGAGGATGGTCCAGAAGTCGTTCTTGTAATGCTGCTAGCGCCTCAACCTCAGTGATGGTCAGGCCTTCGTTCCGGTTATATTTTGTCTCTGTGAGTAAATGGCGAAACCAAACTTCCAGTGGCTCATCGGTCGACTGCACAGCCAGCCGCAGTCCGCGCGTCCATAGGTCGACCGCTTCAGAGTCCGGTTTTCGCCGTACCGCAAAGCCGAGCTTCAACAATAACTCCGCACTGCGATGGTCTGCCTCTCGGCACTGCGACAGTGCCTGTCGATAGTACTGTTCTGCGTCGACCAGCGCACCGACTTTTAGCGCTGCATCCCCAACGCTTGTATAGAAAGGAATGGCGCGCTCGTCTCTCGCTTGTCGGTAGTGATAGCCAATGGCGACCAGGGCATTTGGTGAGTATATTTCCATCGCCTCAGCGATGAGCCTGTGACACCGCTGTCGATGCGCGCCGATCATGCGATCTGCGAGCACGCTTCGCACGATGGCGTGGCGAAACTGAAAGGTGTCTTCCATTTCATCGACACGCCAAATGACACCTAAGTTTACTGCTTGTTGCAGTGCTTGGATTGTCGCCTCCTCCGAAGCTCCGGCGGCGATTTGTAAAAGCGCGAGAGCAAACTGTTCGCCGATTTGCGCGGCAACTTCCAGTGTTTCCATGTGGGATGCATCAAGCGCGTTGAGTTTGCGGTCGATCGCCTGTTGGAGGGTTTTCGCAACCGGGACACGACCCGTGGAGTTGCCCCGAATTTCTTCAAGCAATTCGACCACGAACAGCGGCAGGCCGGACGTCTGACGGTAAATCTCCTCTGCAAGTTTCTCTGGTGCTTCGGCATCGGGAAACATCTGAAGGATCAATGCTTGAACATCGTCTTTCGACCATTCTCCGAGTAAAATTCGGTGTGCGCCCGTGCGGAGCATATCAGAAATGACGCGCTGGAGTTCGGGGAAAAAATGAATCTCCTCTGACCGATAAATCCCGATCACCAGCATGGGGATATGATCTAATCGTCCGCAAAGGTGCCGGAGCATTTCAATCGATGCGGTATCCGACCATTGCAGATCCTCTACGATCAGGATGAGCGGACGTTGACTGGTCCGAATCCAACGCAGGAGCGCAAGCGCCATCTCATAGATTTCTATCGTGAGCGTACCTAGACCAAAGGGTGCAGGTAAAGAAGAAATGTCATAACTATGACGCTGCTCAAGTTCCGTCAACGCTTCGCGCCAAGGTCCATAGGGGGGTGTTTCGCCGAGTCCTGGACAACGACATACCAGCTTGATGACGTGTTCATTTGTGACAGTTGAGACTGCGCTCGATACCAGGGTCGTTTTGCCGATCCCCGCTTCTCCGCCAACAAGAATGATTCCCCCTTCACCGTTGTTCAAGCGCTCGAGATATGCGCGAAGTCTCTCCAATTCCGAGGTTCGTCCGATCAAGGGTAACGTGGTTGACATCTATATCCTCCGATCATAAGGAACAAAAATAAGGGGTTTATAGGGGGATTTCCCTATATAGAATCTATGTCATCTCATTATATTATTTTAGCGAAGTGACCGGAAGACCTTTATTTTCAAAACACTATGAGAGAGGGGGCGTTTTATGTACGACAGTACCGTAAAACTGCCGGGAGGTCGGCGGCTTGGTTTCGCCGAGTATGGGTCTCAGACTGGACTCCCTGTGATCATGTACCATGGAACGCCAGGCTCTCGATTCCACCCGCTGGCTGCTCTTTGCACACAGAATTCTAACCCTCACAACCTCCGGGTGATTGTTCCGGAGCGCCCCGGTTGTGGATTATCTGATGCACAGCCAGGACGCACCGTAGGGGATCACGTGAATAATGTTCAGTATCTCGCCGATTTCCTCGGGATTGAAAGATTTTCTGTGATCGGTATCTCCGGCGGCGCCCCCTATGCGCTGGCGACTGCCGCAGCGCTGGGCCAAAGGGTTGAGCGGGTTGCGATTGTGTGCGGAATTGCACCATTGGATGCGCCTGGCATGCGCGAGCAGTTTGGCGCTTCCCAGCGGATGCTCTTGAGTGGCGTCGAGGAAGCGAAAGTTGAGGTCTACCAGATGGCTAAGATGGTCTCCGCCAATGCAGATGCCGTGTTGGCGCACGTTTGTGCGGGATTGCCTGAAGAGGAACGGAATCTGATTGGTGAAGAGATGCTGCCCCTTTATCGGAGTCTGCTCGTGGAGTCTTATCAGAACGCAGAGGGCATTGTTGACGATTATGCGGTCATCGCGGCCCCTTGGGGATTTGGTCTCGATCAGATTCGCGTGCCAGTTCACCTTTGGCATGGCATCAATGACAAAGATGTCTACATCGCGAATGCGCAGTATCTCAACGATCAGATACCAGATTCGGTTCTTCATACGCTGCCGATCGGCGGGCATTTGACAACCGCAGTGATCTGTCATCAGGACGTCGCGGAATTCGTGGAGCAGTGTTTTAATACCGTCCAACCGCAAATGGAATGAAGCAACGCTTCGTTTATTTGCGAGGAGGTGAGTGAAAATCGCTTATCGATGATTTTTTCTCATGATGAGGAATGATGAAGGGTGGCAAGAAATTGAATACAGGTAATATGTCGTACCGGGTGTATCGGCGTCGGTGGCAGACCTGGATGATGGTGTTTCTGCTTGTCCTCGGGCTGGGACCCATGTGGGGAGTGACAGGCGGTATCACGAAGGCGGAGGCCGCCACAACAAGCTGGTCGAACGTGGGCCCTGCTGCGGCTGCGCCAAGCAATGTGTATGCCCTTGCAGATGTGAACGGCACGTTGTATGCGGGGACATACATTGGCAGAAACGACGTGTGGACGTATGAGAACGGCACGTGGACGCAATTTGGCGTATCGTTAACTAACAGATTGACCCTGTAATGCTATTCGAGATATTATCGATATCAAATAGATATAAATAGTTCATCCGGAGGTGCCGCGTGCAATACAGTATCGGAGTCGAATACGCATTGCATTGCCTGCTGTTGCTGATCGGTATGCCACCTGGCGCAAGCTTGGGCATTCGGGATATCGCTACGTATCTCGGCACATCGGACAGCTATCTCTCGAAAGTGTTCACAAAGTTAGCCAAGGCGAACATTGTCAGTTCGATGCCGGGGGTCAAGGGAGGGTACCAACTGGCCCGCCACCCCTCCGAGATCTCCTTCTGGGACGTGGTCGAGGCGATAGAGGGTACGTCTCCGCTGTTCCGGTGCACGGAAGTCCGAAGGGATTGTGTGTTGTATAAGGGGCAAGAGATTCCGGATTACATCCAGTGCTCCCCTTGCACGATTAAAGAGGTCATGGGCGAAGCCGAGCAGCAGATGCGTGCGTATCTTCAAACCCGCACCCTCGCTTGGTTGCGCGATTCCCTCAAGGAGAAACTTCCCCAAGAGCATCAAGACACCACCGCGCGTTGGGTTCTGCAGGCGCTGATGCGACGATGAAGATTCTGCGCCGCAATTATAGATAACGAAGCGCTTCGATAGCGTTATTTGGGGGGAGATTGGGAATCGTGATCAATACACGATCTGCGGATCGAATTCGTCTCGCGGTCGGTTGGGTGACGCTCTTCATCATCGGCACGGATTTGTTTGTCGTCTCGCCGTTGCTTCCCACTCTGGCCCACCGCTTCGCCATCACCCCGTCGACGGCCGGATGGATGGTGACCGCATTTTCGGTGATGTATGCCGTGTGCGCGCCGTGCTGGGCCGCCCACGCCGATGCGAAGGGGAAACGGCCGATCATCGTACTGGGACTCGTCGGATTTAGCTTGGGCAATGCCCTAACCAGCGTGGCCCCCACCTTTCCCATTTTGCTCGCGGGTCGCGTCTTGTCTGGATTTTCAACCGCTGCGGTCGTGCCCGCCCTGTACGCCATTACGGGGGACAGCGCGCCCAGTGCAAAGCGGGGGCGCTCGTTGTCGGTAGTGGGTTCGGGCTTGCTCATGTCTCTATGGGCGGGCGCCCCCTTGGGAGCCCTCGTCGCACAGTGGGCGGGTTGGCAGTCCGTATTTATCGGCCTGTCCATCGCAAGCGCAGGACTCGCTCTCGGCAATTGGCGCGTCTGGCCAAGCGGACGATTGACGCCCCCTATTGATCAGTCTACTCCGTCCGCCCGAATGCGTCTGGTTCCCCTGCTCGCGGATGTCGTCTTCACTGGTGTGTGGGCCCTCGCGGTATATGGTTTTTATACATACCTTGGTACGGGGTTACGACGTGTAGACCATGTGACAATGCTGTCAGTTGCGGTGGCATTGGCGGCCTATGGCGTTGGAGCCACTGCGGGAAGCTTGAGCGGAGGCCGCCTCGCCGATCGTTTTGGGGCTCGTCGCCTGGCGACAGGCGGTTTATACGGACTCGGGATGGTCTTACTTCTCGTCGGGGCAATCTTTCCGGTGAAGGTCTTGCTCTATCCATCGTTGATGCTCTTGGCGTTCGTGGCTTATGCGTTTTTCCCCGCGTTTCAGTCCTATCTTGCAGAGCGCTATGTTGCGCAGCGCGCGATGGCGATGGCATGGAACAATGCCTCCCTGTATACTGGCATAGCGCTGGGGGCAGTCCTCGGGGGGTGGGTCATCCATCACTGGCCGTTTCCTGTGTTGCCAATCATCTGCGGGGGCATCGCACTCATGGGAGGGGTATTGAATGGCCGACCGCGACCGCATCAATAATGTCTCCAGTTGTCACCTATATACTCCTCCCTCATAAGTCGGTCAGGCCAATCGCCCGAAATAACATGACGGATATCCAGTTCCGTATTGACACACGGAATAAGAGAAGATAGAATGCTTATTAGTTCATGGGTGAAATATATGGGAGGGAAGTATTCTGGACGAACAAGATCGTTTGCGAATGATTTATTCCGACCTTTATGCGGTGTTCAATACCTCCCTGAAGAAATTGAGCCAGACTCTTTGCGAGTGCGGGATTACCCCGGCGCAGTTGGGAGTGTTATTAAACATCTCAACACACGGCGCCACGATGACGGATTTGGTCCGGCGGGTGGGCTGCGCCCCCAGCAACATGACCTCCAGAATCAGACTTCTGGAGCGAGACGGATACGTGGAAACCCAAAGTAATCCTGTCGATCAGCGCGAGACATTGGCGTT